>URWS01000001.1 GCA_900551605.1 uncultured Collinsella sp.
TAGTGATAACTCCAAGGCAAGCAAGAAAAAGGCCGAGTCCACAGAGTCCAAGAACGTGCTTGAGCAGCTTGCCGACGGCGCCTCGGGTCTTGTCACGTCGGTGACCAGCGGCGCCAAGCAGATGACCGATGAGGTTGTGCAGCAGGCGACCGATCTCATCGAAGGCGTCATCGTGATGATCGTGACCTCGTGCGTGATTCCATTGCTGGTGCTCGCGGCGTTTCTGTGGCTGGGGCATGTGCTGCTGGGGATTGATATTTCCGGCCCGGCGAACTATTTGACGGGCCGCTTTCTGAGTGCTCCGTCCAAGCACACCAAAAAGGGTAGGCAGGCCGAGTAGCTAAAACAGCTGTATTTGCTGGGGCATACCGCAAAGGGACGGCCGAGACTCGTTCTCGGCCGTCCCTTTTGTTTGTTGAAGACGTGCCAGGACGAAGCTTTCACGATTCCAAACGGTCAACAGTCGTTCGCGAACGGTATTTGTTCAAAAAAGAACAAAGATAAACAAATAGTTGTTGCAGTTACTGTTCGAATGTGTTCAAATAAACACGAACAGTGAAGAACCGCACATTCAGATGCCCGGACCTGAACGCGATTCAACACTTCCAAACAGAAACTACGCACCTGCGTATCTCTCAAGGAGGATGTCATGAGGGTTGTAATCGCTTCCGATGCCGACGGTATGTCGATGAAGGAGTCTATCAAGGAGATGCTCATCGCCGACGGTCACGAGGTCGTCGACTATTCCGAGACCCCTGCCGCGGACTTTGTCGATTCCGCGACCGTCGTTGCCAAGGACCTGCTGGAGCACAAGGATTCCCAGGGCTTCGCATTCGATAAGTACGGCGTCGGCTCCTATATGGCCGCCGTCAAGATCAAGGGCATGGTCGTCGCCAACATTTCCGACGAGCGTTCCGCTTACATGACCCGCGAGCACAACGGCTCGCGCATGGTCACCATGGGCCCGGGCGTTGTGGGCACCGAGGTCGCCAAGAAGATCGCCCGCGAGTTCCTGCGTGCACAGTACGCCGGCGGCCGTCACCAGATCCGTGTCGACATGCTCAACAAGATGGCCTAACGAGAGCCACCGAGAACTCGAACTTCTACCTCAACTTGTGAATTCAGACGAAAGGACGTTCTGATGAAGAAGACCATCGCAATCGGTTGCGACCATATCGTTACGGACGAGAAGATCTATCTGGCCGACCGCCTGGAGCAGGCTGGTTACAAGGTGCTCGACTGCGGCACCTACAGCCACACCCGTACGCACTATCCCATCTACGGCAAGGCCGTGGGCGAGGCTGTTACCAGCGGCAAGGCCGACTTTGGCGTGGCCCTGTGCGGCACCGGCATCGGCATCACCAACGCCGTCAACAAGGTTCCCGGCGCCCGCTGCGCCCTGGTCCGCGACATGACCTCTGCCCTGTATGCCCGTCGCGAGCTCAACGCCAACATCGTGGGCTTTGGCGGCAAGATTACCGGCGAGTTCCTGATGGCCGATATCATGCTTGCCTTCCTGGAGGAGCCCTACGAGAAGACCCCCGAGCACGACGCCCTGATCGCCAAGATCGATGCCTGCAACAAGGCCGACGCCGAGGCTCAGGCTGACCCGCACTTCTTTGACGAGTTCCTCGAGAAGTGGGACCGCGGCGAATACCACGACTAAGGAGGTTACGCGGTTTTGCCAAACCGCGTAACGGGTCGACGCTGCGCGCCGCTCGCTGACGTTGGGGGTGCCTGTGGGGTCGCCGCTGTTGTTGCGAAGCTTTCTGGTTCAGTAAGCTGCTCCGATAACACGTTTGCTTGCTGAGCTTGTGGGCTTCGTTTTGGCGGGACCCAGTATTCTGCAGCTTTTCAATTGACGGCTCGCGTTTCTGTGAGGGGGCGCGGGCCGGTTTTCTATCAGCCCTATTGACTTGGCGGGCTGTCGTAAGAAAGGGAAGGCTCCTATGGAGTTTGTTCTTGATAACGGTTCTATCCGCGTGGCACTGAGCACGGCTGGCGGATCGTTCACTTCGATTAAAGCCAACGGTCGCGAGTACCTGTGGCAGGGCGATCCTTCGGTCTGGTCGGGCCAGGCACCCATTTGTTTCCCGATCTGCGGTGGCCTTCGTGACGGTCACGCAATGACCATGGGCGGTCGCGAGGTAAAGCTCGCCCGCCACGGCTTTGCGCGCAAACAGGAGTGGAAGCTTGAGGAGCAGAGCGACAACATGGTTGCGCTGAGCTTAAGCTCTGCCGACCATGCTGAGTTGCTCGAGCAGTACCCGTATCCGTTTAAGATCGTTGCTCGTTACACGATCGATTCGGAAAAGGTGGCCGTGTCGTACGAGGTGACCAATGAGGGCACCGAGGACATGCCGTTCTTTGTGGGCGGTCACCCCGGCTTTAAGTGCCCGCTCGACGAGGGCGAGTCTTATGACGATTATGAGCTTCGTTTTGAGCAGCGTGAGGCCACCGAGCTCTGTACTGCCGTTCCCTCGACGGGCCTGATTGATGTTGAGCATCGCAGCAAGAACCCCATGATCGGCCAGAACCTGCAGCTTACCCATGAACTCTTTGACTTCGCGGAGACCATCTTTGACGTGCTCGAGAGCCGCGTGGTTACGCTGACCAAGAAGACCGAGGACAAGGGCGTGCGCCTGACGTTCCCCGATATGCCGTACCTGATTGTGTGGAGCAAGCCCGAGGGCGACTTTGTGGCTGTTGAACCGTGGGGTGGTCTGTCCACCTGCTCCGACGAGGACGATATTCTGGAGCACAAGCGTGGCTGCCTGGTGGCCAAGCCGGGAGAGACCGTCACTCGCGGCTTTGAGATCGAGATTCTTTAACGAGTTATCGTATGTTTGGGGCGGGTTATGCCGCCCCGGAACAGGAGTTCAACATGATTCTGACCGTTACCATGAACCCGTCGATTGATACGCGCTATCAGCTCGACAAGCTGATCATCGACGATGTTAACCGTGTGACGCCCGAAAAGACCGCTGGCGGCAAGGGCCTCAACGTGAGCCGCGTGCTGCTGCAGCTGGGCGATGACGTGCTCGCGACCGGTCTACTCGGTGGCCATATGGGTGCCTATATGGCCGAGCTCATGGATGCCGACGGCGTCAAGAACGACTTTGTGCCCATCGCCGGTGAGACGCGCATTTGCTTGAATATTCTGCACGAGGGCAATCAGACCGAGCTGCTGGAGAGCGGCCCGCAGATCGCCCCGGCCGAGCTCGAGGCCTTTACGGCCAAGTTTGCCGAGCTTGCAGCGAAGGCGGACGTTGTGACGCTTTCGGGCTCGCTGCCGCGTGGCGTCGATGCCGGCTACTATGCCGAGCTCGTCAAGATCGCCGAGGAGGCGGGCGCCAAGGTGCTGCTCGATACCTCGGGTGCATCGCTGGAGGCCGCGCTGGAGTCCGACGCTAAGCCTGAGCTCGTAAAGCCCAACCTGACCGAGATTAACGGCCTGCTGGGTACGTCCTTTACGACCGATGATGTCGATGCCCTGCGCGAGGCGCTTGCCGCCGATGACCGTTTTGCCGGTATCCCCTGGGTTGTCGTTTCGATGGGCGCTGCCGGTTCGGTGGGCTTCCATGAGGGCCGCGCGTTCCGCGCCAAGACGCCTGCGATTGCGGCTGTGAACGCGACGGGTTCCGGCGACTCGACCATCGCCGGCTTTGCACATGCCATTGCTGCTGGCGCCGACGACGTCACGGTGCTCAAGACCGCCAATACCTGCGGCAAGCTCAACGCCATGGATCCCAAGACCGGCCACCTGGTCATGGACCGCTGGGATGAGATCTTCAACAACGTTGAAGTAACGGAGCTTTAGAGTTACGGCGTCGAGTTACGGCGTTTTACCAAACGCCGTAACCTACCGACGCTGCGCGGGCCGCATTTGGACAATCTGACGTTCAACTTCAAGGGCGCGACCAGAAGGTCAGAGCGCCCTTTCGTTTCACGTCACCTTGTCTCAAATGCGGCCCGCCCGCTCTGTCGTTTCCAAGACATCGGCGTTGCCTTGCTTCGGGAATGCGGCAGATAGGGACGTTCCTTTTCTGCCGGCAGTTTGGGACACTCCTTACGGGACACCCCCTCCACAGCGCCTATGCCAGCTTGTCGATTTGCCCAATCTCCCAGAGCGGAATGTTGACGAGCGTGCCCTCGTCTCTATATGCCGCTAACGATGTTCTCACGCAGCGCTCGAGCTTGAACTTCTCGCAGGCAATCCTCAGGCTCTTTGCTTTGAGGTTCTCTGCCGCCTTGACCTCGAGCGGAAGCACGGTCCCCGCATGGTCGATGGCAAAGTCAGTCTCTGCATTGCCGGAGGAGGATGACCAATACGCGGGAGTTTTGCCTTGGAGCAAAAGCTCCTGTGCGACGTATTGCTCGGTCAGCGAGCCTTTGAACTCCGTAAAAACAGCGGGCCCGTTCAGAACAATGGCTGGCGAGAGGCCGGAGAGTGCTCCGAGGATGCCGGTGTCGTTGCAGAACAGCTTGAAGCCCGAGAGATCCTCGTAGCTTGTGAGCGGTGCTCTTAGGGCGGAAACACGTGGTACCTTATGAACGATTCCATAGTCCATGAGCCACTGGAGGCTTTCCTCAAAATCGCGTGCGCGCGCCCCGGGACGGAGCGCACCGTAGACGAACTTCTTGTTTTCCTTTGCGAGCTGGCCGGGAAGGGATTTCCAAACCAGCCTCATGCGCTCGACGATGCGGGCTGGCGCATGCTTGCCAAAATCGGATTCGTAAGCTTCGATGATTTGCTGCTGAAGCCTGCGGGCCTCGATGAAATCGTGGGAGGCGGCGAAAGCGGAGACAACTTCTGGCATGCCACCGACAACGAGGTATTCCTTGAGCAGGCGCTCGAGCTTTTCGGAAACGTTTGCCAGCAGGTCCATGTCTGCGGCAAGGATGGCATCTGCGAGCGGATCGCCATCGACGGCACGAACGAACTCGACAAACCCCATGGGGCGCATGGCAAGCTGGTCAATCTTGCCGACGGGGAACGACTCGTTTTCGCGTCGGAGCGCGAGCCCCATATAGGAGCCGGCTGCCACGATATGGTATTCCGGCGCCAGCTCGTTGAAGTATTTGAGCGAGGTGATGCCACGCGGTGCCTCTTGGATTTCGTCGAAGATGATGAGCGTGTCTGTCGGCGTTATGGTCTGGCCGCGCAGGAGCTCTATCTGGGAGATGATGCGTTTGGGGTCTAGGCTTCCGTCGAACAGCGAACGTGCGCCCGGTTCGAGCATAAAGTCAAAACGGATGACGTTTTGATACTGCTGGCCTGCGAATTCGTTGAGAAGCCAGGTTTTTCCCGTCTGGCGGGCCCCCTTAAGCAGGAGGGGCTTGCGGTTTGCCCTAGATTTCCAAGCGATGAGTTCGTCCATTAGCTGTCGCTGCATACTGCCTCCTAACGATCATGGTTAGTATAAGACCGTGTTGGTCTTTCCATCGAAAAATGTGGGAATGAACCACGTTTTTCCATCGAATAATGTGGGAGGCAACCACGTCTTTCCATCGAATAGTGTGTGGGTTTAGGTCGGCATCTGGGGACGTTCTTTTTCTGCCGGCAGTTTGGGACACTCCTTGTTTTGGTGCAAATTAGTTACCCTTGCATCAGAAAACGGCGCCCGCCGGCGATGTTGCCGGCGGGCGCCGCGGTCGTGTAGGCGCTATTTGTTAAGTGCGTGCGTTCGAGCTCGCGTGCTACAGCGAGTCGATAAAGCGCTGCTGGGCGGCGCGGCCGGCTTCGTCCCACTTAAAGACGCCGGCGTTGTCGAGCACGTGGCCAAACACCACGCCGACCTCCTCGTGCAGGATATCGATGGCGTTGTCTGCCGTAAGCTCGTCGGCGCGGCGGGCAAAAACGTCTTCGGCCCATGCGGCGTGGTTGCGGCATAGATCATCGCCCTCGAGCGCGCTAGCAAGGTCGTAGCTGGCATCGACCTTGGCCGCCAGCAGGTGCTCGCGGACAGCGCCGAGCTCGGGAACCAGGCGCGGCGGAAGAATGGCCAGGCCCATGACCTCGATCAGGCCGATGTTCTCCTTCTTAATGTGGTGGTACTCGGCATGCGGGTGGAACACGCCCAGCGGATGCTCGTCGGTCGTGATGTTGCAGCGAAGCGCCAGGTAGGCCTCGTAGATTTCGCCGCCGGCATTTCCGCGAGAGTCGACGCGGCGGATGACGGGCGTCACGGTGTTGTGCGCCACGCCATCGGCTGTGTACGCGATGACGCCCACAGACTCATCGGTCCACTCGCGCCAGGCGAGGATAATCTTCTCGGCAGCGTCGAGCAGCTGAGCGCGGTCATGCGAGCGCAGGCGCAGCACCGAGAGCGGCCACTGCAGCACGGTACCGCTGACCTGGTCAAAACCGGGCACGCTAAACTGCGAGACCTCGGCGGCATGCATCATGGGGAACTCGTGCGCGCCGCCCTGGAAGTGGTCGTGCGACAGAATCGAGCCGCCCACGATGGGCAGGTCGGCGTTGGAGCCAATAAAGTAGTGCGGGAACAGGTCGACAAAGTCGAGCAGGCAGGTCAGCCCCTTGCGGTCGACGTGCATCGGACGATGCTCGGAGCTCATGGCAATGCAGTGCTCGTTAAAGTACGCGTACGGGCTGTATTGGAAGCCCCAGCGCTCGCCGTCGAGCTTAATGGGGATAACGCGCAGATTCTGGCGGGCGGGATGGGCGCCGCCGTCGGCTGCAGCGGAGCGTCCGGGATAGCCCTCGTTTTCGATGCAGAGCTGGCAGGCGGGATACTTCTCGCCCGTGTTTTTGGCGGCGCCGGCCGCGGCAATATCGCGCGGGTCCTTTTCGGGCTTTGACAGGTTGATGGTAATCTCGAGGTCGCCCCAGTTGGTGGGGGTGCTCCATTTGATGTTGCGCGCGATGGCGGCACGGCGCACGTAGCCGGCGTCGCAGCACAGGCCGTAGAACCAATCAGTCGCGGCGCGGGGCTCGTTGACGCCCATGCGGCCGTTGAATTCCTCGTTTACAACCGAAGGCCTCGGCATCAGCACGCCCATGATGCGCATGGCGATGCGGTCGCGGCCCGATACCGTGTCCTCGGCAGCACCGTTGGCAACAGCCGCCTCGGCAAGCGCGGCAAGTGTGCCTTCAAGGTCAAAGTTGGGCAGGGTATCGGGGTGCAAGAGCGAGAGTTTCTCGACCTGGAGCGCCCAGGCCATGTCGAGCGCCGGGCCCGTGGCGCCGATGCACTCCAAAATGGTGTTGTAGGCCCAGATGCGATCGTCCTGTCGGATCATCGATCGATGGATGGCATACTCAATCAAGCCCTGCGCGGCCTCGCGCACGTCAGTCATTACAGCCATGCCGCGTAAGCCCCCTTGTCAGAAATTGCGTAGTGGCGGGCAGAGCCCTCGCCCAGCCAGCCGTTCATCTTGGCAATGAAGGTGTCGACCAGGTCGAGCGGCACGAAGGCCTGGATGGTGCCACCAAAGCCGCCACCGTGGATACGGACGGCGCCACGGCCGTCGAGCACGTGCTCGGCCAGCGCCAGGGCATACATGGAGGACTGCTCGGAGCCCAGCTTGGCAACGACATTCTGTAGGTACATGGCAGAGCTGGCGCCGGACTCGCGCGTCAGGACCAGGAACTGATCGATGTCTCCGGCGTTCAGGGCAGCCCAGCGCTTGTCGACCAGGCCGTTTTCGTACCAGTAGTGAACGGCGCGCAGGCAGGCGCGGTCGCCCAGCTTGGCGCGCAGCTCGGGGAGCTTGGCGTCAAAGTCCGCCACGTTTACCTCGCACAGGCGTGCCTTGCCAAACTCGGCAGCGACGTCCTGCATCTCGCGCGGAACGGCGGCGTAGTCGTCGGTGGCGGCCACGTGGTCGGCACCGACCTTAACGAGCACGAGCGCATAACCGTGATCCTCAAAGTTGAGCTCGAGCTTCTGGGTTTTAGGCTGAGCCTGGTCCTCAAAGTCCATGTAGGCGAGGCCGCCCAGGCACACAGCGGCCTGGTCCATCAGACCGCAGGGCTTGCCGTAATAGTTGTTCTCGGTGCGCTGGCTCATCTGGGCGAGCGCGACGGGCTCGATGGCGGGTGCTCCCCAGAGCGTCTCCATGGCGCGACCGTATGCCGCCTCGACAGCAGCGGAGCTGGAAAGGCCGCCGCCCGAGGGGACAGAGCAGGTGAAGGCGAAGTCGAAGCCCTGGGGCTCAACGCCCAGAGCAGCGATTTCGTGGGCCATGCCGCGGACGAGGCTCGCGGACGTGCCCTTCTCGGACTCCTGAACGTCTAGCGTGTCGAGCGCGATTTCAAACGTGGGATAGCCCTCGTCGGCTACGCGAACCTTGTTGGAATCGGTTGCCACGGCGATGCCGTCAACGGCGACATCGAGCGAGCCGGCGATAACGTGGCCACCCTCGTGGTCAGTGTGGTTGCCGCTGATCTCGGAGCGGCCGGGCGCGTGCACGTAGAGCACCTGGCGGTCGCCGATGGGGCCAAACTCCTCTTCGAACAGCTTGGTGAGCGTGGCGAATGTCTTTTCGTCGGGGGTGGTCATGGGAGTCCTTTCCTTGGCGCGCCCGGGTGGGTTTTGCGTCGTTATGAGTACGTTAACAACTTAAAGCGGCATGAACCAAGTGTTCACGATACCGCACGTTACGGGCTATGTTAACGTACTCATAACACATCGCTTGTCACTTTTTGAGAATCTGGTAATCGGTAGAAATACAGCCGTGAACGGTATTGCCGTATGGACTTATAAAGCAGAAGAGATGCGGATTGAAAAAGTAGAGTACGTTAACATGCGTCCGACGATAGCGGGCCTCGGCGCGGGCTAAACTCCTACCCGGGCCGGCATTCACGCTATTCAGATCTCGCAAGGGTGAAGGTGATCCTGTGGCAAGGCGCCCGTCCAACGATACAGGTACGCGTCCGGTCTCCATGGCCGACGTCGCCCGCGCTGCTGGCGTTTCGCAGCAGACGGTTTCGCGCGTCGCCAACGGCTTGCCCAACGTTAACGAGCAGACGCGCCAGCGCGTGCAGTCCGCTATGCAAGAGCTCGGCTTTCGTCCGAGTTATGCCGGTCGCTCGCTGCGCGACGGTCGATACCATTCGGTTGGCCTATGCGTCAACGATGTCACCAAGTTTGGCAACCTCTCAATGATCGACGGCATCGCCAGCGCTGCTCGCGAGCATAATTGTGCCATCACGCTGGTCGAGATGTCCAAGACCGAGGAGTTTTCGCTTGCCGAGGCCACGCGTCGTATGGCCGCACTGCCCGTGGACGGCATCATCATCGGCATGAGCCGCATGGCGCCCGATTTTGAGACGTTTGATCCACTGCCGGGCATTGGCACGGTCATCGTTACCATGTATGCGCACCCGCGGGTGACCACGGTCGATTCCGATCATTACGGCTGCTCGCTATTGCTTATGGATCACCTGTTTGAGCTGGGGCACGAGCAGATTCGCTATATTGGCGGCCCGTCGTTCTCGGTCGACGAACAATTTCGTCGCGCCGGTTGGCAGGATGCACTCGAGCGTAAACACATCGAGCCGGCAGAGCCGCTCGAGGGCGACTGGTCTGCAAACAGCGGCTACGAGGCCGGCAGGCGCCTGGCCGAGCACGATCACACCATGACGGCGATTTACGCGGCAAACGACCAGATGGCAAACGGCGCAATTGCGGCGCTGCGCGATAGCGGCCTGCGTGTGCCCGAGGACGTGAGCGTGGTGGGCGTCGATGATTCGCTCGATGATTTTGTGGCACACAACGAGCTCACGACCGTGCGATTCGATCTACATCAGCGCGGACGCGAGGTGTTTGAGCATGCGGTTCCCGAGGCGGGTACGGCGGGCAAAACCGTTGCCATCCGTATTCCCGGCCAGCTCATTATTCGACATAGCACGGCGATACTGCGCGCATAGTTTGTGCAGGTCAACGGCAGTATATTCCGCCTCAATTACAATCGGTAAGGATGCTGACGGATAGCCGTGGCTATGAAGGCGAGTGTTATGATAGACGGGTTCTTTTGTCTATCTAGGAGGCTTTGCCTGATGGAGATCACCAAGGATATCCGCTACATCGGTGTCGACGATCACGACATTGACCTGTTCGAGGGCCAGTACGATGTGTCCGAGAACGGTATGGCATACAACAGCTACGTTATCTTGGGCGAAAAGATCGCTGTCGCCGATTCAGTCGACGGCGGTTTTGTTGACGAGTGGCTCGGCAACCTCGAGGCCGTGCTCGATGGCCGTACGCCTGACTACCTGATCGTCCATCACATGGAGCCCGATCACTCCGCCGGTATCGCCGCCTTTATGGAGCGCTATCCCCAGGCACAGATTGTGGCCAGCATGGGCGCCTTCCGCATGATGGTCAACTACTTTGGCACCGACTTCCCCGAGCGCAAAATGGTCGTCAAAGAGGGCGATGTGCTCGATCTGGGCGGCCACAGCCTGACCTTTATCGGCGCCCCCAACGTTCACTGGCCCGAGGTGATTTTCTCCTACGAGTCCACCGACAAGGTGCTCTTTAGTGCCGACGGCTTTGGCAAGTTCGGCGCCAACGACATCGAGGATCCGGAAGGGTGGGCCTGCGAGGCCCGCCGTTACTACTTTGGCATCGTCGGTAAGTTTGGCAAGTTCGTGCAGGCCGTCCTCAAGAAGGCCGCCGACCTGGACATCCAGATCATCTGCCCGCTCCACGGCCCCGTGCTGACCGAGAACCTGGGCTACTACCTCGACACCTATAACACCTGGTCGAGCTATCAGCCCGAGGACGAGGGCATCACGATCGCCTATGCGAGCGTGTATGGCCATCTGAAGGCTGCCGTCGAGGAGCTCGCATCTGCGCTCGAGGCTCGCGGCCAGAAGGTCTCCGTCTTTGACCTGGCTCGCGACGACATGGCCGAGGCCGTTGAGGATGCGTTCCGCTACGACCGTCTGGTGCTCGCCTCCATTACCTATCAGGGCGAGATCTTCCCGTGCATGAGCACCTTTATCCACACGCTCGCCGAGCATGCCTACCAGAACCGCACCGTGGCGCTTGTCGAGTCCGGTTCCTGGGCGCCCGCAGCTGCCAAGGTTATGACCAAGGAGCTCGAGGGCATGAAGGACATCACCCTGACGCAGAACAAGGTGACTGTGCTGGGCTCGCTCAACGACGCCTCGCGCGCCCAAATCGAGGCCCTCGCCGACGAGCTGTCCAAGTAGCGATATATCGCTTTTAACGCTCAAACCACCACGAAGGGGACAGGCACCTTTGTGGTGGTTTTTGTTTAAGCGCCGGCGATGACGAGGGCTGGACGTGAGCTGTCAGTGGCCTCGGCGATCGAGGTGGCGACGGCATGGTCGGGGTCACGGTCCATCACGATGGAGTCGACATCGGCAAGCTCGGCAAAGCGGTACATGCCGCGTCCGTTAACCTTGCTGGCGTCCATGAGGGCGACGCTTTGATGGGCCGCGGTGATCATAGCCGTTTTGGTCTCGGCCATCTGCGGAAAGTCGGTCGTAAAGCCGCAACTGGGGACAAAAGCGCCAGGGCACATGACGGCAAGATCGGCATGGACCATTTGGAGCGCCTGCATAGTGAGCGGTCCGTACAAATAACGATGGCCTTTGCGCAGCGCCCCGCCCAGCATGACGACATCGACTGAGGGCATGCTCTCGTCGATGTAATCGGCAATGGTAATGTCTGCTGTGATGACGGTGATACCGTCGCGTTGATCGAGGAGCCGGACGAACTCGAGCGCCGTGGTGCCCGAGTCGACGAGCAACGTGTCGCCGTCGTTGACGAGCTCGATGGCGCTTTGCGCGATGGCCTGCTTGGCGGCGACGTTGACATTGATGCGGCGATCCTGCGTGGAGACGGTCAGGCGTTTGTGGAGCGATACGGCACCGCCATGCGTGCGGCGCAGCTTGCCTGCTTCGGCGAGCGCGTCCAGGTCGGCGCGGGCGGTGACGGAGGACACGCCAAAGGTCTGGGCGATTTCTGCTACCTGCACCGAGGCATTATGATCGAGCATCTCCATGATGGCGGAACGACGCTCGTCGGCGAAAGCTCGGGTTGTTGCGTGGGCCATATCTGCTCCATCATCGTCTGAAATTTGCAGGAATTGTGTTGACTCTATTTTCGTTCATTTTCTTTTTGAGTAAGAAAACACCTTTCGATTACTTATCTTTTCTATAAAAGAAAGACGCTGAACGCCCAAAATTCAATATCGAACATGTTCACTCGGCTCAAATTTCTTCCGTTTGCTTTTCAAAAATGACTGTATTGACCTGCATGGGCTCAATATCTCGCACGTGCAAAGCTGCTGAATTTCATACAATGAGCGCAGCAAAACGCAAGGTAAAATGCCTTGTGAACAACTACGCCCGATGTCCAGATGCGGGCGAGGGAGAGGAGCAAACGCTCATGGCACTTGTTACCACCGAAAAGATGCTCAAGGACGCTCAGGCCGGCCACTACGCTGTTGGCGCTTTCAACGTCGAGAACCTCGAGTTTGTTATGGCCGTTCTGGCCGCTGCCGAGGAGACCAAGTCCCCCGTCATCATGCAGACCACCCCGGGCACCATCAAGACCGCTGGTCTGGACTACTTCTACGGCATGGTCAAGGCTGCCGCCGAGCGCGCTTCCGTGCCCGTCGCTCTGCACCTCGATCACGGCGATGGCTATGACCGCTGCATGCAGGCTTTCCGCACGGGCTACACCTCTGTCATGATCGACGGTTCGCACGAGTCCTTCGAGGACAACATCGCCCTGACCAAGTCCGTCGCCGATGCTGGCCGCGCCATGGGCGTGCCCGTCGAGGCCGAGCTCGGTAAGGTTGGCGGCAAGGAGGACGACGGTCCCGCGGTTGAGGGCGAGAGCCCCTACACCGATCCTGCCGAGGCCAAGGAGTTCGTCGAGCGTACCGGCTGCACCTCCCTCGCAATTGGCGTTGGCACCAGCCACGGCGTGTACACGAGCGATCCCCACATCGAGCAGTCCGTGGTCAAGGCCATCCGCGACGCCGTCGACGTGCCGCTGGTTCTGCACGGCACCTCCGGTGTGCCCGATGAGCAGGTTGCCGAGGCTGTGAAGAACGGCATCTGCAAGGTTAACTACGCCACCGAGCTGCGTCAGGCCTACACCAAGGGCTTCATGGCCTACATGGCCGAGAACCCCGCCTGCTTCGACCCCAAGAAGCCGGCCAAGGAGGGCATGCGTGAGATCACCGAGCTGGTTAAGATCCGCATGACCAACCTCAACTCCGTGGGCAAAGCAGAGTAACAGCAAGGGTACTCTGATCCCACCGGACGGTTTGGGCGGGTCCCGTACTTAGTTTCCAAAACGTCCTCGCGCGCGAAGGCCCCCGTTGTCTCGCTTCTTCGAAGCGTTGACAACGGGGGCCTTCGCGCTGCGGAATGATTTTGGAAACTAAGTACGGGACCCGCCCAAACCGTCCTGCTCAATCGCCCTTGTGGCGTTAGTGTCGGAAAAATAAGACGTTGCTTTTTGCCCCCTGCGGAAAGATTGGGGAACTAAGCCCTCGTCCCTCCCAAGTTGACCTTCTCGAGGTCGTCGCCCTTGTGGCGTTAGGACTGCGAATTTGGGACGGGAGGGTTACTTGGTTGTTAGGGTTAGCAGGTCGTTGGGGGTTTCGAGGTTGTAGGTGGCATTTGGGATGTCTTGGTGTGATCCCCATGCCGCTCTGGCAAAACTGACCCCTGCCGAAGTTGCGCATTGTTCGTCGTAGACGGTGTCGCCAACGTAGACGACGTTGCCAGGATTCGCGCCCGTACGCCGGAGATATTCGAGCATGGGAGCGGGTGCGGGTTTATGTTCGGTTGTGTCTTCGACAAGGATGATGTGCTCAAAATACTTATCGAAGCCAAGGGGTGCAATTTCTTCTGCGTATTCATTGCGCGCACGTGAGGAGACGATGCCAAGTTTGCAGCCGTTGTCGGAGAGTGTTGCGATAACTTCGTGCAAGCCGGGAAACACGCTGATGGTGCTTTTAAAGCTGGCGGCAACTTGGCACCAGCGATCCAGCGTTGCCTGTGAGTAGATCCCAAGTTTCTCAAGGGCGTTCTTGCCGGGTATGCCGAGGGCAAATTCAAGCTCGTGTCGGGGGAGCGTTTTGCCGGTTTCTTCTTGGATAATCTGGCCAAGCGATGACAGCACGCTTTCTTCTGTATCTGCCAATGTCCCATCAACGTCAAACACGATATAGTCAAAGTACTTCATATAGTAGCTCCTATCCGTTGTTTGCCTGCAAGTTTGATGCAGTGACAGAAGAAGGGCTAGCGGGATTTCTGCCTGGTACTATCGAGATTCTGCCTCGCTGCTCGATAGCTCGAAGGAGTGCATCCCATTTGTTCTTTAAATACCTGGCCAAGATGGCTTGCTGTCGCAAAGCCGCATTGGCGCGCGACTGTCTGGACCGTTCGCGTGGTGTGTGCCAAAAGTTCGCAAGCACGGTTTACGCGGTATGCGCGCAGATATGCCGCCGGGGTCGTTCCTGCGCAAGCTTCGATAATGCGGTAACACTCTCTTTCGCTTACGCCGGCTGCAGATGCCATCTGGGGCACATCTATAGCGGCTGCATAGTTTGCGCGGATATAGTCCGGGATTGCCTTGAACTGTACGTCGCGGTTGGTCATCCAAGAGGCGTTGTCGGAGGAAAAGAGCGGTTCGGCCTTGGCGTAAATCTGAATCCAGAGCTCTGACAAGCTATTCCGAAGCGCCATCTCGTTCTGCGGCCGTTGAAGGTCGTGGTTAAAGGAACTCTTTAGCAAATCGATAAAGGGCATATCGTCGGGGTTGGTGGGCGACCATTTGAGCACATCGACGCCTCGACATTGCAGTAAAGGATTGATGTAGCGCTTTTGAAGGCGTCCCGCGGGATCGCCGAGCATCGACGGCTGAAAGATATGCAGCATTTGAATGGCTGGCGCCGAATTGGGTGATTGCAGGGTGCTGTGCAAAACGCCGCCGTTGATAAAGCCGACGGACCCTTCCTCAAAGCGCATGTGCTCATGAGCCGCGCGCGTTCGATAGTCAATCGCTCCCTGCTCCATGTAGAAAAGCTCAACTTCGGAATGCCAGTGCCAGGGGACGGAATTGCCCGGATAGCGAGCGAATTCTGCGCGTTCGGCAATATAGGGCCAGTCTTCGGCGGTCTCGGGAAACGCTTCCTCGCGTCCTCCGCGGTGCAATTCTATGTGATCCATGTTTCGCATGGCATCAGTATAAAGCGCGATGGGCTTAGATTGCTCTTGCCTGTTCGGGGAACGTCTTGTCTAGGGATGCTTGGAGTTTTTCGAAGGATGTCTGCAGGTTGAGGTGTTGGTCTGCAGAGCGTTTGGGTTTGGGAGTTGGGGAGTCGAGGAGGCTGTCTCTCTGTGTCGGGGGGAAGGAGAAAAGGTTTGCATGTTTTAGGGATGGCTGCTGTGCTGCGTCATTGGAAGAATGCATGCTTATGCGGCCTCCTCGATGTCCACCAAAAGGTTGCGCACGGGGTGTGCTGCTAGGTCCCGTGCGTTGGCAGTATTATGCCGCGAGCGCAGATAAGGAAGCGCTAAAGAAAGGCTTAATGAGGTTTGACGTTGCGATGAAACCGCAGGTAAAAGCTATCGAGTAACACTCTTGAAAGGTTTTGAGCTTAAGGGCTTTCTAAGGTTTGTGACGTGGATGTGGCGCGGACGTGCGGAGCGTGTGAATGCTCGCTGTTAGCGCTGCAGCTCTGCGGCGCGTACTTGTTCGATGACCTTTTCCATCGTGGCGTCGATGCGGTCTTTTTTGAGTTCGCATTCCCAGATGGTTATAGGCGTCCAGCCCATTTGAGTGAGTGCTGCCACGGCAGCGCGGTCGCGCTCGACGTTGCGACGGAACTTTGCCTCCCAAAACTCAACGTTGCGCTTGGGCTGGCTAGGGTTGCATTTGGGGCAGCGATGCCAAAAACAACCGTTGACGAAGATGGCGATCTTGCGCCCGGGAAAGGCGATGTCGGGCTTGCCGGGAACCTTCCATTCCAAGCGATAACCCGTAAGGCCCGCGGCGCGCAGGCGCTGGCGAACGAGCAGCTCGGGTTTGGTGTTGGCACGCTTGTTGCCCTTCATAGACTTTTTGATGGCGGCGCGACGGCGGACCAGTTCGCGCTCGTCAGCGGAGAGGTCCGAGGTATCGATGCCGTCGAGCAGACCGGGCTTGGGACGTTTTTTGCTGCGGCGCTTAGGTGCGCGCTTGGGCTTGGCGGCTGTGTTGGGCGCGGCGTCATCGGCGGAGCTTGCCTCGAGCCGGTCTTCCTTCAGCTCAATCAGGGCATCAATGAGCCCCTTGTCGGCGGGCATCCACTCAACCGTGGCAAGCGAGGCGCGCGGAATCCAGCGGATATCGAGCTGTCGGTCATGTTTCTGAGGCTCATCGGATTCATCGGCGAGCGAGCAGTAGTAGCACTCCATGGAGAGATGAAAATCGGGGTAGTCATACTCAACGGTATAGAAATCGCGCAGGTTGGTAACTTTTACCTGCAGCTCTTCCATGAGCTCGCGGCGCACGGCGTCTTCGGGTGTCTCGCCGCGCATGAGCTTGCCGCCCGGGAATTCCCAAAGTCCTTGCATGTCGCCGTAGCCGCGCTGCACGGCAAGCAGCTCATCGGATCCTTCTTTGCGAATGATCCCAGCGGCAACATGAACAGTCTTCAACAGGAGTCCTCTCTCAATATCATCACGTGGCAGGCTAGCTACCCCTACCTTACACAACGGTAAGGCAAGCGTAAGCCATATCGATGGTAGCCGACTCGTCTTCTTGCGACTATAGATGCCGTAGACTAATCGCAAGAAAGGACTCGGTATGCAAACCACGCACATGGCGACCCCGGTACTGGAGGTCGCGCATCTCGAAAAGGTATATGGAGCGCTGGGCAACGTGACCCGTGCGCTCAACGACGTCAGCTTTACCGTCAACCGCGGCGAGTTCGTAGGCATCATGGGCGCCTCGGGCTCGGGTAAGTCGACGCTGCTCAACTGCGTGTCGACCATCGACAGCGCCACAAGTGGCACGATCCGCATCAACGGGCAGGACGTGACGCGCATGAAGCAGGCTAAGCTTTCGCAGTTCCGCCGCGAGGAGCTCGGCTTTATCTTCCAGGACTCCAACCTGCTCGATACGCTCACGGCACGCGAGAACATCGCCCTGCCGCTCACCATCGCCCGCACAAACTCGGCAGAGATCTCGGCCCGCGTGCAGGATGTGGCAGCGCGCCTGTCCATCAGTCAGGTGCTCGACAAGTATCCCTACCAGATGTCCGGCGGTCAGCAGCAGCGCGTTGCCGCGGCTCGCGCGCTCGTCACCGACCCCACCATGATCATGGCCGACGAGCCCACCGGCGCCCTCGATTCCAAGAGCGCTCGCCTGCTGCTCGAGAGCCTGGAGGCCCTTAACCGCCGCCTACGCGCTACCGTGCTCATGGTCACGCACGACAGCTTTGCCGCCAGCTACACGAGCCGTGTGCTGTTTATCCGCGACGGCAAGATCTTCACCGAGCTGCGCCGCGGCGACACCGACCGCCGAGAGTTCTTCGACCGCATTATGGAGGTCGTTGCCATGATGGGCGGTGAGGGCTCCGATGCTCTGTAAACTCGCTTGGGGCAACGTCCGCCGCGCCGGCCGCGACTACCTCGTCTACCTTTTGACGCTCACCCTGGGCGTCACGGTCTTCTATGCCTTTAACACCATCTCGATGCAGGTCGACATCGCCGGCATCGATGAAGAGGGCTTGGCGCAGGTTATGGGCAGCATACTCGGCGACCTGACGTACTTTTTGGCCGGTGTCATGGCCTTTTTGATGGTGTATGCCAATAACTTCATCATGAAACGCCGCAAGAAGGAGTTTGGCCTGTACCAGGTGCTCGGCATGGGGCGCGGGCGCGTCGCCACGATCATGGCGCTCGAGACCGTGATAGTATCGGTCGTGGCCTTTGTCGCCGGCATTGTGCTGGGTGTGGGACTCTCCCAGCTCATGACGTTCTTTACGGCCTCGCTCTTTAAGACACAGATCGCCAATTTCCACTTCTTTTTCTCGGTGCATGCGTTCAATCTGACCCTTGCCTGCATGCTCGTAATGTTTGTGCTCACGCTACTGCTGAACCTTCGCGCCGTGCGTCGTACCAAACTCATCGAGCTTATGGGTGCCGAGCGTCGCAACGAGAGCATCAAGACACGCAACCCCTGGATCGCGATTGCCATCTTTGCCGTGGGCGTGGTGTTTGTGGGCGTGGCCTATTACCGTCTGCTACGTGATGGGTTCCCGCTAACCGCGACGGACAGCAAGCTGCAAGAGGCCATGAACCAGTTTGGTATTACGACCGCTATGGTTACCGTGGGCACCTTTGCCCTGTTCTGGGGACTCTCGGGCATGCTCATCAAGCTGCTGCAGAGCCTGCGCAGCGTGTATTGGCGCGGCCTCAATATGTTTACCGTGCGTCAGCTTTCGGCCAAGGTCAATACGGTGTGCTTTTCGATGGGCGTCATCGCGATGATTCTGTTCCTCGCCATCACCTCGGTGACCTGCGGTATGTCGATCGCCAACGTGATGAATGAGAATCTGGAGCGCTATACGCCGGCCGATATGTCGCAGACGTATATCTATTACACGCCCGAAACGCTCGACTACTACAAGGAGTATGTCAATCCGTCTGAGGCCGATCGCATGGTGCTGGCCGATACAACGGTCGATTTGTACGCTGCATGGCACGGCAGGGGCAAGTCGGCGGACAACAACGACGAGACCGGCAAGAAGGTCAGTATCGCCGATGTTGCCGGTGAGCATGTGCAGATCGATTCGTATCTGAGTTACCCGCTTGGCGGCTCGGATCCTTCGGTGACTCCAAGTGAGATGTGCAAGACCATGGGCGAAAAGCTTCCCAGGGCGTTCGGGGGTAGCAATGCCGATACGATGGGCCTGTTTGTGACGCCGGCGAGCCAGTACAACAAACTGCGCCAGATGATGGGCGAGGAGCCGGTGAGCATTGGCCTCGACCAGTACTTGCTTACGTGTGATATGGGCGGCGAGCTGGTCGACATGTACACCAAGTATATGGCTGGCGGCCATACCCTTACCTTGGGCGGGCATACGCTCAAGCCCGCAACCGATAAGTCGGACGAAGATACGGCGGCCATCGCCAACTCGGCGATGGGCAGTAATGGGGGTACCGTCGTCGTTGCCGACGAGCTGTTGTCCCAACTTAATCTGCAGCCGTATTCCAGTAGCCTGCTCGTTAACTACAAACAGGGGATGGATACGACCGAGGCAGACGAGAGCATTAAATACACTGTGCTCGACAATCTGCTCGTTGACGGCAAAGAGCCGGGGTCGTGGGGAATCTTCATTACACGCTCCGAGATGTACACGCAGGCGGCGCAGATGAACGGCATGATTAGCTATTTGGCCATCTACATTGGCTTTGTACTGGTCGTTGCGTGCGCGGCGATACTGTCGATCCAGCAGCTCTCCAATGTGGCCGACGGCAGCCGCAGCTATCGTGTGCTGGCACAGATTGGCTGTGACGACCGCCAGATCCGCCATTCGGTGATGGCGCAGCAAGCGGTATTCTTCCTGTTCCCGCTGGCAGTGGGGCTGGCTCACTCCTTTGTGACGCTCAAGGTGATCATCGAGCTGGTGAGCACGTTCGGCAACATGAGCATAGGCGGCACCGTGGGCCTCACCTGTGCAATCTTCCTGGCAGCATACGGTGGCTACTTCCTGGTGACCTACCTCATGAGCGCCGGCATGGTACAAGCTGCCATCGCCACCCGCTACAGCGAGTAACAAGCGGGCAAAATCGTCGCAAAATCAGAGGCGTATGACCGCCGCGAAGGGGCTGGGGCCCTCTCGCGGCGGTTATTTTTGCCTATCTGGTGCGTTTCGGATGCAAGTGAGTAGACTTTTTTGAACTTGCCGAGCACATCGCGACAAATGATCTATAAAAACTGCAGGTCAGAGCTGTGGCGTTTTGGGGCGTGCTTGGCCTCCTGCAAAAAGCCTACTCACTTGGTTTTTTCTGTTAGAAGACCGCCGCGAGGGAAATCAGCTCCCTCACGGCGGTCGACGTTTGTCAAAAACTATTTTGAGGGTTGCTTGAAATATGCCCGTGGGGCTGTTTTTTGCGGAGCTCGCCAGAGGGTAAGGGGTGTAGACGGCTTTTGCTGCCGGTTGCGGCGGGACGGAAAACTGAATGGGGCCTCCCGGCTGAGTCGCGTGCCGGGAGGCCCTTCGCTTGCTGTCTCTTATACACATCTCCGAGCCCACGAGACTAAGGCGAATCTCGTA
>URWS01000002.1 GCA_900551605.1 uncultured Collinsella sp.
CTTATGCGATCGTCGGCAGCGTCAGATGTGTATAAGAGACAGCACGGTGTCGCCGTACTGGGCACCGGCGGGAACCGTCACCTTAACGACCTCGTCGGGCATAATGCCCTCGACCTCGATCTCGCAGCCGAGCGCAGCCTGCGCAATCGAGATATCGCTCACCAGATACAGGTCGTCACCGTTGCGCTTAAAGCGCTCATGGTCGGCAACGCGCACGTTGACAATCAGGTCACCCGAGGGCTCGCCGCGAAGGCCGGCCTCGCCAAAGCCGCTCACGCGCAGCTGGCGACCGGTCGAAACGCCGGCGGGGATATCGATGTCGATCTTTTCGTGCGAAGGCGTGCGGCCCTGACCGTCGCAGGTCTCGCAGGGATGATCAATGACCGTGCCCTCGCCATGGCAGTCGGGGCAAGGCGAAGAGGACTGGACCTGGCCTAGGAACGAACGCTGGACCGTCGTGACATAGCCCGTGCCGTGGCAACGGCTGCACTGCTTTTCCTGCGCACCCTCGGCCCTACCGGTGCCATTGCAGTCCTCGCAAGGAGCAAGGCGGTCATAGCTGATCGTCTTTTTGCAGCCGAGCGCCGCCTCCTCGAGCGTCACCGAAAGCGAGATGGCCATGTCACGTCCACGACGACGCTCACGACGGCTGCGGGCGCCACCGCCGGCACCGCCGCCAAAGAACGACGAGAACAAGTCGTCCATGCCCATGCCACCAAAGATATCGTTGATATCGACGTAGCCCGAACCACCAGGGCCGTCGGCAGTGCCGTAACGGTCGTAGTTAGCACGCTTCTGTTCATCGGAAAGAACGGAATAAGCCTCGTTGAGCTCCTTGAACTTGGCCTCGGCCTCGGGGTCGTCCGAAACATCCGGATGTACGGTACGGGCCTTCTTTAGAAACGCACGCTTAATCGTCCGCGCGTCGGCATCCTTGTCGACGCCAAGCACCTCGTAGTAATCCCTATTATCCGACACGACCGAATCCTTCCGACTTTCATTATTGTCACAGTGCGTCCTATACCCATGCTGGGCCGACCGCAATCAGAGGGTTTGATGTTATTGCATTCCGTAAGGCGAAAGCATGGCACTCTGCGAGCAGCTCGCAAACCAAACCGACACGAGCGCAAACATAAATCCGTTGGCAAAACCGTTGGCAAACTGCATCGTGCCGCGCTTCCACCACAGCAGACTGCGGTGAAGCACGCCGTCCGAGACCACCATAAACAGGCCCATGGCAAACGGAATAAAGCACATTATGGCAAAGGCCGAAAACACGCCCGATATGGCCGATAGCACCAAGAACGGCGCCACGATGCCCATCAGGTAAAATCCGGTACGGGCCTTGCCTTCCAAGCGCTCGGCCTCAACATGGGCGCGGCCCACCAGGTCGCCGCCCGCGGCGCCGTTGGTGCCAGCATGGCCCATGCCGCTAATGCGGACCTCGTCGCCATCGTGCGTGCCGGCAGGAAACTCAATCGTCTGCTCGGAGGTTACGCGAGTACGACCGCTGCCACCGCAATCAGGGCAGGGGTCTGCCACGACCTTACCGGAACCGCCGCACTCGGGGCAGACCGACTGGAACGTGCCCGCACCAAACAGGAAGGACAGGTCGACGTCGATGTGGCCGCGGCCGCCACAGCTTGGGCAGGTATGGGCATGCTCGGAGGAGACAGAACCCGAGCCGCCGCAGTGACCACAGGTATCGAAGCGCGTATAGCGGACGGTCTTGCGGGCACCGCCCTTGGCCTCCTTGGCGTCCAGTTTGATATCGACGACCACGTTGGCGCCGTTCTCGGGATTGTAGGCAGCCTGGCCGCGACGCTGCTGGCCCCAGGCGCCACCAAAGGGAAAGCCGCCCTCAAAGGGATTGCCATAGCCCGTGTTGCCGGCGTAGCCGCCACCATAGGGCGAAGCTGTAGGAGCACCGGCAAAGGGATTGCCAGAACGCATGGCGTCGTAGCGCGCACGTTTTTGCTCATCCGAAAGCACGGCGTAGGCCTCGGAAACCTCTTTAAACTTTTCCTCGGCATCCGGCTCTTTGTTGACGTCCGGATGGAGCTTGCGGGCCTTTTGCTGGAAGGCCTTCTGTATATCACGCGAGGTAGCGTCCTTGGAGACACCCAGAATCTCGTAATAATCTTTTTCGTTCATCGTCGCCATGCGCGGCAACCTCCTGCTCACAGCAGCGTATATATTCCGGTAATTCTACCCGAGCGGCCTAAGCTAGATCCCAAAACAGCTCGAACAGAACATTTCCATCGAGCCAGCCCAGGTGTGTCGGTGCTAAACGAGCTCGAACATGGCCCGCGACGACATCTGCCGAAGTGAAGGGTCCCTCATGGACCCCGAGCGTCTCGGGCACCCAAGTGGCAAGACCCAATTCGAGCGCGCGATCGCAGGCAGCTGCCAGCTCACCCGCTGGGATGACACGAGCCGCGCGAACCAACAGGTCGGACGCGACACCGCGCGTCATGCGACAAGCAAGCATCAGGTCTTCGGCCGCAGCCTCGCGCTGCGAGAGATATTCGGCCTCGAACGCCGTCGCGTCATCGTCACGTTGCACCAGACGCACGCGGTACGCATCGCCTCGAGAAGACACGCCGGGGAACAAACCTGCAAGACGGTCGAAATCCTCGGCGTCGAGCATGCCCGCGGCAGAACGACCCAGGCCCAGATAGCCCCGTCCGGTCCAGTAGGCAATGTTATGGGCGCACTCATGGCCGTCGAGCGCGTAGCTCGCCACCTCATACGGGTGATAGCCGGCGGCACCCAGGAGCTCGCGTGCCAAGTCCATGCACGAAGCCTGAAAATCCTCGTCGGGCTCGAGCGACTCGTCGCGGCACGCCATGCGATAAAGGGGCGTCCCCTCCTCAAGCGTGAGCGGGTAGACCGACACATGATGCGGGGCCGCCGCCAGCACGCCATCGAGCGTGCGCTTCCAACTCGCTGCGAACTGCCCGGGAAGTCCGCACATAAGGTCGCACGACACATCAAGCCCAGCGTTCTTGACCGTCGCGATGGCGGCGAGCGCCCGATCGGCATCGTGAATACGGCCGATGGCAGTAAGTTCGGCGTTATCGAGCGTTTGCACGCCCAGAGAGACGCGTGTGACACCAACCTTGACAAGTGCAGTAGCAAGCTCGGCAGTCAGCGACTCGGGATTGGCCTCGCAGGTAAACTCAACGGGGGCACACCACGCACGAATACGCCGCGCCAGCTCCACCAAGCGCTCCCCCGCCAGCGACGGCGTACCGCCACCAACATAGACGGTGCGGATCTGGTCAAGGGCATCAGCCTTGCCAAAAGCATCGAGACGCGCGAACAACTGCTCAAAATAGGCATCGAGCGCAGCGCTAAGGTCGCACGGAGCAAAACTGCGCGAGTCAAAGTCGCAGTACCGGCACTTTTGGGCACAGAACGGCACGTGCACGTACAGCGCGGTAACGGCCACCCTTAGGCCTCCAGCGGATGAGCAGGCACCGACTTGCCAGCGGCAAGGGCGGCCTCGCAGGCCACCACATCGCGCTCGATCTCATCGACCAGTGCCATAAACTCCTCGTAAGTGGAACAGCGCACCACATGGGCACGCCAAGCGGCGGCATGGGGCATGCCTTTTAAGTACCAGCTTGCATACGTGCGGGCACGCGACATGAGCGGCAGGAGCTCATGCGTCAGCGTTAGGTGCTCACGCAGGGCGTCCAGGCGCTCGACGGAGCTGCGTGCCGGCACCGGTATGTCATCGAACGCAAGGGCGCGAGCATCACCAAAAACCCAGGGATTACCGTAGATGCCGCGCGCAATAAACACCGCACTGGCACCCGAGCTGCGCAGATGCTCCGCGGCATCCTCGGCGCAGAACACATCACCCGAACCAATCACGGGAATCTCGACAGCGTCGGCCACCTCATCGACGACCGACCAATCGGCCTGGCCCGTATAGAGCTGCGTGGCGCAGCGGCCATGCACCGCCACCGCGGCGGCACCGGCGCCTTCGAGCATCTGGGCAAACGTCGCGGCATTACGGTCCTCGGCATAAAAGCCCTTGCGAATCTTGACGGTCAGGGGTACATGCGCCGCGCCCACCGCCGCCTCGACGATCTTCTCGGCCAAATCGGGCGTGCGCATGAGCGCCGAGCCCTCGCCCTTGGTAACGACCTTGCGGGCGGGGCATGCCATATTGATATCGATGAGCGACAGGCGATCGCCAACGCGCTCCTCGACGGCGGCGACGGCACTCGCAAACTGATCGGGCTTGGAGCCAAAGAGCTGCACGCAAATCTGCTGCTCCTCGTCGGCTGGCAGCACCAGGCGCCACGTTTTGTTGCTGGCATAGGCAAGGCCTGCCACGCTCACCATCTCGCTGTAGGCAAGGTTGGCACCGCGGCGGCGGCACATGACGCGGTAGGCAGGGTCGGTCACGCCCGCCATGGGAGCCATAAGGAACGGCTGCTCGGCATAGGCGCCCAGCAACCGCTCGCTGTATTCGGAAAGCGCCATAGGCCTACTCGTCCACCTTGAGAATCGCCATAAAGGCCTCCTGCGGGACCTCGACCGAGCCGATGGCTTTCATGCGCTTCTTGCCCTCTTTCTGCTTCTCGAGCAGTTTGCGCTTACGCGAAATATCGCCGCCGTAGCACTTGGCAAGCACGTCCTTGCGACGCGCCTTGACGGTGGAGCGGGCAATGATCTTGTTGCCGATAGCACCTTGGATGGGCACCTCGAACAGCTGACGCGGAATAATCTCCTTGAGCTTGTCGCATAGGCCGCGGGCAAGACCGTAAGCCTTGTCCTTGTGGACGATAAACGACAGCGCGTCCACCTCGTCACCCGAAAGCAGGATATCGAGCTTCACAAGCTCGGATGGACGGTACTCGTTGAACTCGTAGTCGAGCGAGGCGTAACCCTTGGTGCGGCTCTTGAGCTGGTCAAAGAAGTCCAGGATGAGCTCGGCGAGCGGCATGTCGAAGCGCATCTCGACCGATTTGCTCGTGAGATGGATCATGTCGGTCGTAATGCCGCGGTGCTCGATAGCGAGTTGCATGACGGCACCCGTATACTCGGGCGGGCAGATAATCTTGGCCTTGAGGTAAGGCTCCTCAATGCGCTCGACACGCGTAGCCTCGGGCAGATCCTGCGGGCTGCGGACATCAATCATCTCGCCGTCGGTCTTGTAGACGTGATAGTCCACCGAAGGGCTCGTCGCAATAAGGTCCAGATTGAACTCGCGCTCCAGACGCTCCTTGACGACCTCCATATGTAGCAGGCCCAGGAAGCCCACGCGGAAGCCAAAGCCAAGCGCCACCGAGGTCTCGGGCTCCCACACCAACGACGGGTCGTTGACGTGCAGCTTATCGAGCGCGTCACGCAGGTTCTCGTAGTCCTTGTTATCGATCGGGAACAGGCCCGTATAGACCATGGGCTTGGCCTCGCGGTAGCCGGGAAGCGGCTCGGGGCAGGGATTCGACGCCCACGTGAGGGTATCGCCCACGCGCACGGCCTCGGGGTCCTTCAGGCCCGTGACCACGTAGCCCACCTCGCCAACCGTCAGCGCATCGACCGGAGTCTCGGCGGGACGCTTGACGCCCACGCCGTCGACCAAAAAGTCGCCCTCTGCCTGCATCATGCGCAGGGTATCGCCCTTTTTGATGGAGCCGTCAAAGATGCGCACCGTAGCGACGACGCCACGATACTCGTCGAAGTACGAATCCAGGATGAGTGCCTTGAGCGGCGCGTTCGCATCGCCCTTGGGCGGAGAAATCAAAAAGACAATGGACTCCAGCAGATCGTGAATGCCCTCGCCGGTCTTGCCCGAGACACACACGGCGTCATCGGCAGGGATCGCCAAGTCATCCTCGATCTCGGTCTTAACCTCATCGGGATGGGCCGAGGGCAGGTCGATCTTGTTGATGGCCGGCACAATGTCCAGATTGGCGTTCATGGCGAGCGTCGCGTTGGAGACGGTCTGCGCCTCGACACCCTGGGTGGCATCGACGACGAGCACCGCGCCCTCGCAGGCGGCCAGCGAACGCGAGACCTCATAGGTAAAGTCCACGTGGCCCGGCGTATCGATGAGGTTGAACTGATACGTCTCGCCGTCGTCGGCGTCATAGGACACGCGGACGGCGTTGGACTTGATCGTGATGCCGCGCTCGCGCTCGATATCCATGGTGTCGAGCAGCTGCGACTCCATGTCGCGCTCGTCGACGGTATGGGTGAGCTCGAGGATACGGTCACTGATCGTGGACTTGCCATGGTCGATGTGCGCAACAATTGAGAAGTTGCGGATGTGGGAAATGTCAATTGAAGTATTCATGCGGACTATCTTACCCGAGCGATACAAAAAATGGAGCCTGTTCCATAAAACAGGCTCCATTTATGCGCGTAATCTGTGTGGTGTGAAATTTACAACTTAGGCGTTGATGCCGTTCACGAGCTTGGCAAGACCGGACTTGCGGTTGGAAGCCTGGTTCTTGTGGATAACATGCTTGGCGGCAGCCATGTCGAGACGCTTGGTGACGGTCTTGAGGGCAGCCTGGGCCTTCTCGGCGTCGCCCTCGGCGACGGCGGACTGGACGTGCTTGGTCAGCGTCTTGAGCTCGGACTTGACAGCCTTGTTACGCATGCGAGCTGCCTCATTGGTGCGGATACGCTTCTTCTGAGACTTGATGTTTGCCACTTCTGGAGTTCCTTTCGAGTTCCTTGCAAAAAATGTATGACACCTCTGAGACACGGTGAGGTCATGCAAGCGCCTACTATAGCACGCTCCCCCTCAAAGGGATAGAACGAATTTGTCAAATAGGCAGGTATCATCACGATTTTCTCAAGATGTTCGTAATCCAGAGCAAAAGCGCGGTCTGAGAATCGGCCGAACCCTTCAGCGCGAGCTCCACATCGACCGCGCCCTCGAGCGCTGCGACGAGCTCTGCCATCGAAAAGCGACGTGCCCAGGTCAGGTGATTCTTGACCTGCCAGGACTGGAGCTTAAGTGTTGCGGCCAGCTCACGACCCTGTCCGCGCGCATCGAGCGCCTTGGCAGCGATAAGCTCGCGGATGCGGCCGCACAGCAATGTGTAAGTCCACACGTAGCTCTTGGCGGGCAGCAGATTGAAGAGCTCGAGCGAGCGTCGCATGTCACGGGCTGAGACCGCATTGAGAAAGTCCCAGGGTTGAACCTCGGCCGTACGTACAATCCAGCGCTCAACGTCGGCAAGCTCAATCTGGGGAGCCTCGACCATCTGGGCAAGCTTAGCCAAGTCGTTATCGAGCATGCGAGTGTTTTCACCCGAACGCGAGACGAGCTCCTCGGCGGCCGCCGTCGAGATCGACTTGCCGTGCTGCGTCGCCATCTGCTGCACACGGCGCGGTAGCTCCCAGCGCTTGGTACCGGAGCAATCGATCACGGCCTTCTTGTCGATCTTGGCGATCGCCTTATACAGGCGCGTGTTCTTGGCAAGCGAGTCGGCGATGATGAGGCAAACCGTCGTGGGGCTGGGACTCGCCAGATAGTCGACAAGCGGCCCGGAGATCGCTTTGGCGAGTTTTGAGCAGCCGTCAAGGATTACCAAGCGAAACTCGCTACCCATCGGAAAGGTGTTGAGCGATCCGATAATCGACTCGATATCGGGGTCTTTGGTCATATCGCGCTCGTCAAGGTTGAACTCGACCATACCCGACTTTTCCAGACGCGCCTTCATACGCGAGACGGCGTGATCGCGCTTGACTCCGTCGGTACCGACGATCAGATACGCCGGCAGCAGACCGGTTTCGGACATTGCGCTCCCCTCCCGCAGGCTCTCGTGTTCGTACCGTGCCATTCTAGCCCAGGGGCCCACCACACGCCAACGACGTCGTCACGGTCGCTGGCATCGCATCGCAAAGCCATTCGCAGCTGGCGTGACGGTAATGTCGCCGTGTTCGATGGTGCACGCGCACACGCCGCCCGCTTCCTTAACGGCATCGATGCAGACATCGGACGGATGGCCGTATCGATTCCCCTCGCCCGCGCTCGCGAGGGAAAGCTCGGGCTTCAGGACGTCCAGCAACTCACCATCGACTGAAACCTTAGAGCCGTGATGCCCAAGTTTAAGTACATCGATATCTCCAACTTCCTGTACGAATTCCCGTTCTTGGTCGAGCTCGGCATCACCGGTGAGGAGCATACGCAGGCCCTTGCCTTCCTGAACATAAGAGAGCAGCAGGACAAGCGAGTCCTCATTTCCCTCGCCATCCACGGACTCGAATGGCCACATCACGCGGGCGCAAAATGAGCCGATGTCGACCGTATCCCCACGGCGCACCTGCCGATACTCCACGCCAGGTCGGTTCAATACCTCGGCAGGAGCATCCTCCAGCGCATCCGCCGCCACGGCAATCGTTCCGACCGAAAACTGTTCGAGCACGGCAGGCAGACCACCCCAGTGGTCCTCATCCCAATGCGTAACAAAGACGGCATCGATATGGTGCACGTTATTACGAACCAACGCCGCCACCACGCGCTCGTCGAGCCCGCAGTCGACGAGCGCTACTGCGCCGCCCTCGCGGATAAGTATCGCATCGGCCTGGCCCACATCGAGTACCGTCACCGAAGGCGGAGCGAATCGATCCCAGTAGACGTATGGAATCGCAGCCAAGAGCACCAGGCATGCAAGCCCCACCGCCATAGGACGTGCACGGGGACGCGGCCACCAGACCAGCAGAACCGCCAGCAAACACGGCACTAGGTAAATCCACATGCTATCGGGCGGCACGCTCACGGATGCACCCGGCACGGCGGCAAACAGCTGCTCGAAGAACAGCGCGCAACGGGCGGCAATCATGGGCACAACGAGCGCCCAAGTCCGCAACGGCGCCACGAGCGAAAAGGGAACCAGCACGATCGACACAGCAAGCAGTACGCTCACCACCGGACCGATGACCGCATTTGCCAACGGAGCAATGAGCGAGAACGTACCGAAGGCAGGAATGGCAATGGGGAACGTCGCCAACTGCGAGCACAGTGTGACGGAAAGCATACTGGCAATGCCCGATGGCACACCCAGCTCACCCAAAGCGTAGGAGGCGTACGGGCAAAAGCACAGGATGGCAAAGACGCTGGCACATGAAAGCTGAAAGCCCATCTCGAACAGAACCGTCGGCCGCAGCAACACAAAGATGGACATGGTAACGAAGAGTGCCGATGCGCCGTGCCGGCGCCGCCCCGCGCCGTTTACGACAAGCGTCGCGAACACCATGCAGCACGCGCGCACGGCCGAGGGAGACGCGCCCGTAAAAGCAGCGTAGCCCACAAGCGTTATCGCCAATATCGCCCGTTGAAGACCGCGTGAGCACCGAGTCTTTTGCAATACACCCTCGATTACAAACCCCACGATTGCCAAATGGCTGCCCGAGACGGCGATAAGATGCGCCGTTCCCGTCACCGAAAACCAGTCGCCCGCCGGCTGGGCGCGCAGCTCGGCCGAACGACCGCAGACGACACCGGCTATGAGTGCACGCGCCGGGTCGGTCGCAGGCGCGATGGACGCAAGCAGCCCATTTCGCATCCGAAGAAGCGGCCCCGGAGAGTCCTCATCGACCGACAAAATCCGAACGACTTTAACCTTGCGCACCTCGCCTCGGAGCACGCGCGATCGTCCATACGCATCGTTCTCAAAACGTGAAACGCGACCGATAACACGCACGTGCGCCCCGACCTTGAGCTCGAGGTCGCACGATAGGCGAACCATTGCCAAGTTCTTACCGTCCGTGCGTGCCTCGCAGGTATAGGAATACACGTCGTCGTTTATGGATGGGTCACCCTGCACGACAAATTCAAGGCTGCTTGCCGCTCGACCGTCGAGCGCCTTCGAGGCGCTTAGCACGCCCACAGCCCACCACGCCGAGACGACCGCTCCCGCCACGAGACCGACGGACGCGGCATACAGCCACCGCTTCCAAGGGGCAAGCCGCGCACAAGATTGAGCCAGCACAACGAATACCGCCGCCGTAACGGGAATGGCCCATAGCGGCCCGACCGCCGAAGCCCGCTCCCACAGCAGCGCATCGGCGGCCACGTTGAGCACCAAGGCGCAGCTCATGCACATGCCGGCACACAGGGCCATCGTCCACGGCATCAGAGGCCGCGGAGGCATCACATGCTCGCGCTCGGTCGCACTCATACGCAGATGGAATCTTTGATTTTGGCAAGCTTCTTCTCGCCGATTCCCGACACACGCATCAGATCGTCAACCGAGGCAAAAGCACCGTTCTTTGTCCGCTCATCGATAATTGACTGGGCCATGGAGGGACCGATGCCCGAGAGCGTCTGCAGCTCTGCCGCGCTTGCCGTATTGATATTTACTAGGCCTGTTACGCCACTCACGCCCGATGATGCGGAAGCCCCACCATCAACACCAGCTTCCGCAATGGACGCCTGCTGCTCCCCTACCGTTGGAACGTGAATCTTCTGTCCATCGACGACCTTAGATGCCCGATTGAGCCCCGTAACGTCTGCCTCGGGCGCCAGCCCGCCGGCGGCATCAATCGCCTGAGCCACCCGCGCGCCGTCCTTGAGACGATATACACCGGGCGACACAACGGCGCCATCAACATCGACATAAACCTCTGCCGCGGCAGACGCCTTAGGCGAAGAGCCTTCGGATGTCTTTCCGCTCGAGGCATCGCCGGATCCCGGCTCCACTAACGAACCCGAACCATCAGCGTGCTCAAACGACACACTGCCGGCACCGCCGCCAAGGTTCGCCATCGCCAGTCCACTCGCCATCGCAATGACGACCAGTATCGCCATCACCACTGCCTTATGACCGAGCAGCTTGTCCGCCAAGCGGTCCATCCGTTTGACCCGTTCGTGTTGTTCGCGCTGCGCCATAGCAAAACCTCCCAACAACATCGTGTCAGGAAAAGAGTCCTGCAACAGCCATTCTCCAAAACCGGTTTTCGCGGTCAAACCAAAAGCCGACCAAAACCTTGCGAAATACTGTCCATTTATTCAGGCACACGTCAGCAAATGAACACTTAGCCGCAAAATGCCCAGATAGCAAAAGACCGACGATGCAGACGCATCGTCGGTCTATGCACAAAATTACTCGTGATCTTGGTAAATCTCACGCGGAGCAAGCTCCGAATGTTTGCGTTTTAAGGTCTTAGGGGCCTTATACGTGTTGCTCTCGAAGTCGATGTACTCGGTCTGCTTGAGCAGGCGCTCGATCATCTCCTCGTGATCGAACAACTCCCAGGCCTCATGCACGGCATCGAGTTTAGCGTGCGTCTCGGGACGGCGCGGCATAAACAGCGTGCAGCAGTCGGGAGCGGCCTCAGTCGAGATATCGAACGTACCGATCTCCTCGGCGCGCGCGATGATCTCCTGCTTGTCCGAACCGATGAGAGGACGGAACACGGGGATCTTCACGGCCTCGTTGACAGCCATGATGTTCTCAAGCGTTTGAGAGGCAACCTGCCCAAGCGATTCGCCCGTAACGATGGCCTTAGCGCCCTCGATATGCGCGATGCGCTCGGCAACCGAATACATAATGCGGCGATACATGATCACGCGAAGGTTGCTGGGACAGGTGACCGAAATCTCACGCTGGCAGTCGCCAAACGGCACCACGTACAGGCGGCCGATCTGGACACCCGGCTCAAGCGCACGGATGATATCCTGCACCAAATACTCGCTCGTATCGGGCGTCTGCGGACGACCGGAGAAATGTACCGGCACGCACACCGCGCCGCGACGCGCGAGCATCCAGGTCGCCACCGGAGAATCGATACCTGACGACAGCAGCGTCACGACCTTGCCGGCAGAACCCACCGGCAGACCGCCCACGCCGCGCTCGGAGCGCGCGTACACATAAACGCTACCCTGGACCACCAGTACGTGCACCATCGCATCGGGGTCGTGCATTTGAACCTTTTTATCGGGGAAGGCCTCACACAACACCTCGCCCACCTGACGATTGATGTCAATCGAGGTGAGCTCATAGTCGGTATTGGAGCGCTTAGCGTGCACCTTAAACGAATCGAAGGAACCAAACTCGCGCAGCGCCTTGACGGCGGCGGCGCAGTACTCCTGCGGGTCGCGGTTGGTGTGATACGCCAAAGACACACGAGCAACGCCGGGAACGGTGCGAATGACACGCGCCGCCTCATCGGCCTGATGCTCGTTAAAGGTCACGAGGATATAACCGGAAATTCGAGACACGGCGTTCACGGAAAAGGCGGCCAAAGCCGCCTTGATGTTATCCATGAGGATATGCTCAAAATGTGCGCGGTTCTTGCCCTTCAGTCCAACCTCGTGATAGTGGACCAGACAGACGCGAGCTGCCATTTAGGCTTCAGCAACCTTGTGGCCGAGCGCCTTCTCGTAACGGGCCTCGTCGTAAGAGATGTCGCCATCGACAATCTCGTCCATAGCCATCGAGATGGTATCGGCACCGGAAAGCCCGATGGTGATGTCATCGACATCCTGGACGGCAAGCACGCGGTTGTGCTGGCCACGCAGCATGCTATTGATGTCGCAGGCGCGCTTGGAGGCAAGCGAAGCGAGCAGGAAGCGGTTGTGATCGGTCTTCTCCAGAAGATCGTCAATGCAAGGCTTTACAACGGACACGGACCTCAGATCCTTTCATGCATATCGAGAACGCGAACGAGCTCATCGGTCGCGCGGTCGAGATCGTCATTCACCACGACGTCGTCGTAGCGGTCGGCAAGGGCAAGCTCATGGGCGGCGTTTGCCATACGCAGCTCGATTGTCTCGGGCGTCTCGGTACCGCGACCGACCAGACGCTCGCGGAGCACCTCAAGCGAAGGCGGCTTGATAAAGATCAGCACGGCCTCGGGGAAACGCTCCTTAACCTGCAGGGCACCCTGGACATCGATCTCCAAAATCAGAGAGGCGCCCGAGGCGAGCTTGGACTGGACCTCGCTCACCAACGTGCCGTAGCAGTTACCGTGGACCTCGGCCCACTCAACAAACTCACCGTTTGCCACGCGGCGGTCGAACTCCTCGCGCGTCAGAAAAAAGTAGTTGACGCCGTCGACCTCACCTTTGCGTGGTGCTCGCGTGGTAGCCGAAACCGTCAGGCCCAGGTTCGAGCGGCGCTCGCGCACACGAGTGACGAGCGTACCCTTGCCTGCGCCTGACGGTCCAGAAATCACAAAGAGCTTGGAATCCTGAGCGCTCACTTATTTGGTCAGCTGCTCGAGGAGCTGCTCGCGCTGACGGACGCCGAGGCCCTGGACGCGACGGGTAGCGGAGATACCGAGCTCCTCCATGATCTTGGCGGCCTTGGCCTTGCCATAACCAGGGAGAGACTCGATGAGGGTGGAAACCTTCATGCGGGAAGCGATGGGGTCATCGGAGTTGAGCACGGACTCGAGGGACTTCTCGCCCTTCTTAATCTGCTCGCGAAGCTCAGCGCGGGCGTGACGTGCGGCAGCAGCCTTCTCAAGAGCCTGCTTGCGCTGCTCATCGGTAAGCTGAGGGAGTGCCATTCGTACCTCCAAAAAGTTGGGTTATATCTGATTCAATAATTGGCATTTTAGCACGTAGAACGTATAAAATGCCCAATCGCGGCTCCATAGGTTAGACGATACCCGCAAAAAGTGCAATATACTGCGCCCAAAGTTAAGCCCCTGACCTGCGATTCCACACAAAGGATGGGAAAGTTTACGCAGGCACAGGGGCTATTTTGTGCTAATGAGACCCAAAAGTGGTGACTTAGGGGAATCTTTTAGGCGACGTTTTCGACCAGCTCAGCGACAATAGCGTCAAAGGCGGCAACCGGATTGTCGGCGCCGGTGATGGGACGGCCCACCACAATGTGGCTTGCGCCACGCTCGATAGCCTGGGAAGGCGTCGCCACGCGGGACTGGTCGCCTAAGGCGGCACCCACCGGACGCACACCCGGAGTCACGATCAGGGCATCAGGACCCAGCAGCTCACGCATGTCGTGAGCCTCCATCGGCGAGCACACGATGCCATCGATGCCGTTGGCCTGAGCGAGCTTTGCCAGGCGGGCGGCCTCCTCGGCCACGGGCGACTCGACGCCGATCTCGCTCAAGGCATCCTGATTCATACTCGTGAGCACGGTGATGGCGACAAGCTTGGCGCGATCCTCGCGCGCCTCCTCGGCACCCTCGCGGCAGGCAGCGAGCATGGCGCCCGAACCCAAACCGTGGACCGAAAGCAGGTCGGCACCGGCAAGCGAGGCCGAGCGGGCGGCACCGCGAACCTGATGCGGAATATCATGGAACTTAAGGTCAAGGAAGACCTTAAAGCCCAGGTCCTTGAATGTCTTGACGATCTGGGGACCCTCGGCGTAATAGAGCGTCATGCCAACCTTGAGCCAGGCGGCATGGCCCGAAAGCTCGTGGGCAAGCTCGAGCGCACGCTCACGGTCGCAGTCGAGGGCGACGATAACACGGTCGCGGGCATCGGTCTCTAGCATTCGAACGCACCTACCAGTTCGTTGATGTCCTTCACGCCCTGGGACTCGGCCCAGGCCTCGAGCTCGTGCGCGATCTTGAGCGAAGCGCACGGATCGACGAAGTTGGCCATGCCGACCGACACGCAGGTGGCGCCGGCCAGGATAAACTCGGCCGCATCTTCGCCGGTCATGACACCGCCGACACCGTTGATGGGGATATCGACGGCCTGGGCAACCTCCCAGACCATGCGCACGGCGATGTGGTGGCACAGCGGGCCCGAAAGGCCGCCCTTGGGCTTGGCCACGCGGGACTTGCGGGTATGGACGTCGATGGCCATGCCCTGGATGGAGTTGATGACTGAAAGGCCGTCGGCACCGGCAGCCTCGAGGGCCTTGGCAATCTCGGCGACGTTGACCGGCGCCATCTTCACGAACAGTGGCTTATCGGTCACCTTGCGGCAGGCAGCCATAACGGAAGAGGCGCCCTCGGGTGTGGAGCCCATGGCGGCACCGCCGGCGGCGATATTAGGGCAGCTCACGTTGATCTCGTAGCCGGCAGCCCAGGGGCACAGCTCGACATACATCTCGAGTGCGCGGACAAACTCGTCAACGGAGTGGCCGGCAACCTGACAGATGACCTGGCAGCCGTCCTTGGACAGCTGTTCGAGCCACGGACCGGACTCGCGAGCAAAGGCGGCCACGCCGGGGTTCTGAAGGCCCACGGAGTTGATCATACCGCCGGGGATCTCGGCCATGCGGGGTGCGGGGTTGCCGGGCCAGGGCTCGGCAGCGCAACCCTTGGTGGTGATGGCACCCAGCTGGGAAACATCAAAGAAGTTCTGGAACTGCCAACCGTAGCCAAAGGTACCGGCTGCGGTGTTGATGGGGTTCTGCATCTTGACGCCGCCGAAATCGACGGCCATGTTCACGGTACCCACTAGAAGACCACCACCTTGGAAGCATCGAACACGGGGCCGCACATGCAAGCACCCTTCATACCGTCGACCGTCTCGACATTGCAGGTGTTGCAGGCGCCAAAGCCACAGCTCATCATGCGCTCGAGCGACACCTCGCAGTACGCACCGGCCTCGGCGGCAGCGGCGGCGACTTTCTTCATCATGACGGCGGGACCGCAGCTGGCGACGTAGTCGTAGCCGCCCTCGCCGAGCAGCTCGGCTGCCGGGTCGGTGCAAAAACCGTGCGTGCCCAGCGTGCCATCGTCGGTGCACACGTTAACCGTGGCGCCCAGCGCGCGGAACTCGTCGATGCCCACGGCCTTGGAAGCGGTGCCAAAGCCCAGGCACACGTCCACATCAACACTCTGCTCGGCAAGCATACCGGCAAGACACAGCACAGGCGGAACGCCGATGCCACCGGCGACGAGCAGGGCCTTCCTGGTGCCCTCGGGTACCATCCAGCCACGGCCACCGGGGCCCAGCAGGTTAGAGGAGGAGCCAGGGCCCATCTGGGACAAACGACGGGTATCGTCGCCCACGACGGCGTACCACAGCTCGACGGTGCCGGCCTCGGCGTCGGCGCGGTAGTAGCTCAGGGGCACGCGAAGCAGCGAGGACGCATCACCGGGTACGGCGATGTTCACAAACTGACCGGGCTTGAGCGCACTTGCAAGCTTGGGGGCCGAGATGACGAGCGAGAAGACGCCGTCGGCAATCTCCCGGTTCGAGACGACCTCGAAGTCGTGCATGCGTGCAGTGGAAGGTGTGGGCATAAACGCTCCAATCCCCCATGCGGTTGCATGGTCCAAACGAATAGAAAGCGCGGCACCGCAAGGGCGCCGCGCACAAAAGCGATAAGGCTATGCTAGCAGATGCAGCCGTCGGCGAGCGTCTGCTTACCGCCGACAAACACATCGGTGGCACGACCGGTAAGCGTGCGGCCGGCAAAACCGGAGTTCTCGGCGCGCGACTCGTAACCGTCCTCGCCGACCGTCCAGGTGGCAGAGGGGTCGAAGACGGTCAGGTCGGCAACGGAGCCCGCCTTAACCTGAACCTGGTCGAGGCCCAGAATCTCACGCGGCTTGATGGCCATGAGCTCGACCATACGGCCCATGCTCATCTTGCCCGTGTTGACCAGCTCGGTGAGCACGAGCGACAGCGAGGTCTCGAGACCGATCATGCCAAAGGGCGCAAGCTCGAACTCGCGGGCCTTCTCCCACGGAGTGTGGGGAGCGTGATCGGTGACGATAACGTCGACGGTGCCGTCGATGACGCCCTGACGGATGGCCTCGGCGTCCTCGTCGGTGCGCAGCGGCGGATTGACCTTGAGCGAGGTGTTGTAGGTCTCGTCCAGGTCGTTCTCGGTCAGGAACATGTGATGCGGGGTGGCCTCGCAGGTCACCTGGACACCGGCGGCCTTACCGGCACGCACGATCTCCAGGCCATGGGCGGTGGAGATGTGCTGGATGTGCAGCTTGGCACCAGTCAGCTTGGCAATCTCGATGTCGCGGGCGATCTGGAGCTCCTCGCCGGCAGCCGGCCAGCCCTCGAGGGCCAGACGGGTCGAGACCTTGCCCTCGTTGATCTGGCCGTGGCCGACCAGATCCTCGTCCTGGCAGTGGCTCATAAAGACCTTGCCGAACATCTTGCCGTAGTCCATGCAGCGACGGAGCATGCCCGCGCCCTGCACGCCGCGACCATCGTCGGTGAAGGCGACGGCGCCGTGGGCGACCATATCGCCCATCTCGGACATGGCCTCGCCCTTAAGACCGCGGGTCATGGCGCCCGACGGATAGACTGTCTCTTATACACATCTCCGAGCCCACGAGACTAAGGCGAATCTCG
>URWS01000003.1 GCA_900551605.1 uncultured Collinsella sp.
GAATCCTATACGCCGCACCAATTGAGATTAAAGCCTCCGGCAACGGGGGCTTTTCTTTTACGTAAACACCGCATGGATTCGAACCTCGGTCGAGGCGCGGGCGTAAGGAAAACGCGGAGCGTTTTTAGCCCGCGGGCGAGGACGCCGGCAGGCGGCCGAAGCCGGTGCGGATCCGCGAAGCGGATGCGCGGAATCCTATACGCCGCACCAATTGAGATTAAAGCCTCCGGCAACGGGGGCTTTTCTTTTACGTAAACACCGCATGGATTCGAACCTCGGTCGAGGCGCGGGCGTAAGGAAAACGCGGAGCGTTTTTAGCCCGCGGGCGAGGACGCCGGCAGGCGGCCGAAGCCGGTGCGGATCCGCGAAGCGGATGCGCGGAATCCTATACGCCGCACCATTTGAGATTAAAGCTCCCGGCAACGGGGGCTTTTCTTTTACGCCAGCTTGAGTGCTTTCGTCCAAAGGGACGATTTCCTGTCGACTCGTGTAAGATTCCGAGTAGATGTCGCGACTTATTCGCGACCACTCCTTCTTTAAGCGACCGATCAGGGTGATATTTCGTGGCAGAGCGTCCGACATACAAGCTCAGGTTTCTCGATCCCAAGAAGCACTTTCCGGCGATGCCCGAGCAGCCTGCGGGACGCTCATATGGCGTGGTCTGGAAACTCTTTGGCGAGGATCAGCATGAATCTTGTTATGTCGTCGAATTCGTTGGCAAAAGTCATGTGTCGCTTTTGGGCTACGTAAGCGTTTCGGGTGAGGTGTACAAGGTGGACCGCCCCGTCAGCGAGGCTCCGCTGCCCGACGATCCCGACATGCAGCTGATTCTTGACGAGTCCGATTCCAGCGTCGGTGAGATTGCGGTCAGGGGTACCGATGGGACGATGCACTCCCGGGCGCGAGTCATCGGCTCTCCCGAAGGCCCCATGCGCGAACAATCCGATTGCGAGACGTGGAATTCGACGCGCAGCCTTCGCTACGGCGAGTTCATGGCCTCGATGTTCTTGCGTTACGTGATATTCGCCGATTCTGAAAACGCTGTCTCAGGCACGGTAGACGGTGACGGCCTCGACGAGGGCATGAAAAATGCCGTCGACAAGATCAAACTTGTAAAACTCTCTGAGCCGGTTGAGGTGCTGCTGGGTTTTGATTCCACACCGCTGCCCGATGCAATCGAAACATTGCTCTACCGCATTGACCATACAGATAATCCAAGTGGCATTGAGCGCTATGCCGCCGCTTTGATGGGCGAAGTTGATCTGCCTCGCCTGCGCACCATCGCGGCCAAAACTGAAATGAGCCTGGCGCGCATCGATCGCTCGAGACTCTTCTATCTCAATTTTGACCGTAGCCTGCTGGACCAGGACGAGATCGATGCCCTGCTTGCCATCGAGTGCCGCCTGAACCGCCTATCGGGCATCCTTGAGCGTATTGGGGCAGGGTTGGGCCCCGTTGCCTCGTCGCCAAGCTTTGAGGGCTGCTCGCTCTTTGACCTATGGCATATCAGCAAGACGACAGACGACGTTCCTCGCTTGCTCGAAACGCTGTCGAATGACAACCCGTGGGCCAAGCCGGGAACGGTCGCGTGCCAGCCGGGCGGCGAGTGGGACGTTCGTACTCGTTTTGCGCGGATTGTCGAGGCTCTCAATGTTGTTACGCGGCTCGACTACACCTATCGCGCCAACGCCGCCGAGGGCATCATGCTGGTCCGATTTGGCCGCTCTATTGTCGACGGCATGCCGCAGCGCGAATACGACGCCCAGGCCGACGCTTGGCGCGAGCTGGACGAGGACGTGCGCGCGATGTGGGCGGCCGAGCACGACGCGCGCGTGGCGCTCACACTCGCGGCTGCTTGTTTTGCCGCGGGTGCCTGCATTACGCGCTGCTACGTGCAAATTGCAGCCCCTGACGGTGAGCAGGGCGAGCGAGTGATTGCGACGTATTCCTTTGGCCGCGCTGCCTATCTGACCGACTGCACGTCTGTCGCCAAGGATCTTGAGAGCATGGACATGGACGATATGCCGTGCAAGCGTGTGCTTGAGGCGTATGAGTCAACCGCTCCGGAGACGATTGAGCCTGCGGAGGTTCATGCTCGTCCGCGTGATGACCATCGCACGCTGCCGCCGGCGCTGCGCGATCTGCTGCTTGCCGATACGGCTGACGAGTTGGAGGTCATGGAAGAGGACGACGACCCATACGTGGCCCGTGTTGTTGAATTGCGCGAGCAGGCAAAAGTCGACCGTACAGGTGCTTTTGAAGGCTTTTCTCGTCTTGTCGAGGAGTTGGAGGCTAAGTGCGCCGTCGCCGAGCTTTTGGCGACAGGTCCGGTTCAAACGCAGTTTTGCGATAACCAGCTGGTGCGCATGGTGCTACCGGTGTTGGAAGAAGACCGCTCTGTGCGAATCCTTCGTGCGCCCGATGCGCTGTACTTTGCCCAGCACGAGATCTGCAGCTTTTACGCCGAGCAAGAGGACTTTGAACGAGCGCTGCCCGAGGTGCGCCATCTTTACGATCTGGCGCGCTCGTCCATGCAATCGCACTTTGCGCTCATCAACGTGCTTGCGCGTTTGGAGCGCTTTGACGAGATTATCGAGGTGGCGCGCCACGGCCTACGTATTGCCAGCGATCGCTCTGCAATCGGCTGCCTGTTCTATCGCTTGGCGTTTGCCTATTGGAATTGCGATCAGCTCGACCTAGCACTGGCTTGTTACCGTCTCGTGCCGCGCGGTGAGGAATCAGGCAGCAGCGCGCTGGAAGAAATGCAGGGCCTTATGAACGAGATGGGTGTCAGCGAGCCTCCGACGTTTGAGGAAGCGGTCGAGACCATCCGCAAGGCTGGACTCGAGTTGCCGCCAGTGTCAGCCGTGACGAATCAGCTTGCAGATGTCGCTGTGCAACTGGTCGACAACGGCTTCTTTTTCCTGGCACGCGGTTGCATCTTCCAAATGTGGCGCACCATGGGCAACGACGAGCTCGGCTCCCTCAACCGCTCGCTGGGGTAGGGGCGAAGACTGCAAGGAGGAAAGGCCGCTAGGCAATTAGAAAATTTCCCCTTGCTCAACTTCGGCTGTTTGGTTACTATAGAACGGCTGTTACGGAGAGCTGACCGAGAGGCCGAAGGTGCTCGCCTGCTAAGCGAGTATGCCCCAAAAGGGCATCTGGGGTTCGAATCCCCAGCTCTCCGCCAGTACGAATTTGAAGAAGGGTTCCATTTGGGGCCCTTTTTTTATTATCGAGAAAGGGCGCTGGGGATTCGAACCCTCAAAAATGAGGCGCCCCGTTGGACGCCTCATTTGGTTCGATGTGATATCGCTCCGGTCCTACGCCTTGGGCGCCTTGGCTACGGTCTCGCTCTCTGCCGCAAGTGGCCGGTTGTCGATGCGGCGGCCCAGGCGGTCGAGCTTCACGAGCAGCCACTCGATGGGATTCGGCCCTGCGCCTTCCTCGTCGGCGACCAGGTCCATGACGGCGACCTTGGTGCCGTCCTGCTTGAGCGTAACGCTGCCCACCTTGTCGCCCACATGCACCGTGCCCGAAAGATCGTCGTAGCTAACCTTTTCGGTCACCTCGCCGGCAAGAGAAAACACGGTCGCTTGCGCCGTGGGGTCGGCGAGCGTGGCGTCGATCGTCTTGTCCGTCCAATCTGTCTGGCTAATGCGTGCCATAAGCGGGTTGCCGTTGGCGGTCTTTTCCTGCGTGTTGGCGATTGCGACCGTCATCTTGTGACCGTAGTACCAATTGGCAAGGGTTGCGGTATCGGTAAAGCGCTGGTCGGTGGTGGTGGAGTTCAAAACGACGGTGTAGATCTCGTCGCCATCGCGGTTGTAGGCGCTCGTAAAGCAATAGCCTGCATCGTCGGTGGTGCCGGTCTTGCCACCGATGTTGCCATCTTGGCCCAGCAAATAGTTATGCGTGTCCATGGAATGCGAATGGTCGGTGCCGTCGGCGCCCGTGACCTCGATCCAGGAATCCTCGCTCGCTACGACCTCGCGGATCGTGTCGTTTTTCATAGCCTCCTGCATCATCAGCGCTACGTCGTGTGCGGTTGAGTGCATATCACCAGCCCACTCATCAAAGTCCAGACCATGCGGGTTTTCAAAAAGCGTACCGGTGCAGCCGAGCTTCTTAGCGCGCTCGTTCATGGCCTTCACAAATGTGGCCTCGGCGTCTTTGGTCTTGGGGTCGATCTTCTTGCCCACATATTCGGCGAGCACGATGGCGGCGTCGTTGCCCGAGGGAATCATCAGGCCGCGCAGTGCCTGCTCCACGGTAAGCTCGTCGCCTTCGAGCAAGCCGGCGGTCGAATTACCCACGGTGGCTGCGGCGTTGCTCACCGTGACTTTCTCGTCCATCTTGCAATTCTCGACGGTTAGGATTGCGGTCATGACCTTGGTGATCGAGGCAATCTTGACCTGCTCATCGGCGCCGCGCCCATAGTAGACGGTGCCGTCTTTGCCCATGACGAGGGCATTGGTCGCATCGATATCGGGCAGGTTTTCGGCCGTGATGCCGCGCGTATCGGCGGTTTTGCCGCAAACATTGTCGGTCGTGAGCACTTGGGCGCCGGCGACGGTGGGCGCGCCAGCGGCAAGGGCGATAGCGCAGACAAAGCCGGCGGCAAGCTGGGCTGAGCGCTTTGCAAAAGGGGTGAGGGACTTCACGGATTTCGCTTTCGACGGGATGGTCTCTTCTGGAACTAGAGTATATCGTTTGCCGGCGTCGGCGATCATCGCGTGCGTGCGTGGCCCACATCCGCTCCCGAACGGGCACAAGGGTGCTTAAGGCCGACTTAATCACCCACGCTTGTTGTGTGTGGCGTGCCTCGCCTCGGGCATAATGGAGCGCGAGAGGAGCACGCATGAACGAGCGCATACTGGTAGTTGATGACGAGAAGGCCATCGCCGACTTGGTTGGTATCTACCTTACAAAAGAGGGCTTTGATGTCCAGATTGCCTATAGCGGGGCCGATGCTGCCAAGGCGATTTTGGAGCAGGAGTTCGATCTGGCGCTGCTGGACGTCATGCTGCCCGATATCGATGGGTTTGAGCTGCTGCGTACGATCCGTTCCAGCCATACCTATCCCGTGATCATGCTGACGGCGCGCGATGCCCAGCAAGACAAGATCGAGGGCCTTTCGCTTGGCGCGGACGATTACGTGGTTAAGCCGTTCCGTCCGCTGGAGCTCATCGCGCGCGTGCACGCTCAGCTTCGCCGCTACACCAGCTACGGTAGCCGTGCACAGGTGGCCGAGTCGCCGACCATTCAGCTCGACGGCTTGGAGATCAACCGCGATGCTCGTTCCGTGACAGTGGACGGTTCGCCGGTTCGCCTCACGCCCACCGAGTATTCAATCTTGCTGTATCTGGTCGAGCATCGCGGCAGCGTGGTGGCCGTGGAGGACCTGTTTCGCGCGGTGTGGAACGAGGACTTTATGCCCGGCTCCAACAATACGGTGATGGTGCACATTCGCCACTTGCGCGAAAAGATCGGCGACGACGCACAAAAGCCACGCTTTATCAAAAACGTCTGGGGCGTCGGCTACATCATCGAATAACGCTTTTCGCTTGTGAGGATTTTGATATGACAAAAGACGATAGACAAGCGTTCGAGGTGCCCGATCGACTCTTTGAATACGTGAGGTCGGTCGTCGACAACCGCGCGCTTGCAACGGTGCTGCTCTTTTTGCTGAGCCTGCTGCTGATTGGCATCGACAACATCGTCGGAATCTTGGCGGTGCTGCTTGTCGGCTTTTTGCTGATCGATCGATTTGAGATCGTGCGCCGCTGCGTGGTGATTGGCGGCGCCGCGTGGGCCATGACGTTGGCGATTGGCGCCATGGCGCTCGGCGGCATCGAAGGGCCGGTGCTGTTCGATGCCGGCTTTGTATTCAACATGCTTGGCTTTGTGCTGGCGCTTGCCGCGTGCGTGCTGCTCTTGTGCGGTCGCGCCCTGTACTACCAGGGCTACGAACAGGGCGAGCAGCATGCCGACCGCGTGCTCGCGGCTCGCATCCAGGACCGCCTGATCGATCACCCCGACACCTGGGACAACATCGACGGCGACTTCTTGGAGGCCGAGGGCGCCCTTAACCGCGTGCGTGACCGTGAGCGCAAGGTGCAGCAAGCTCTGCGTGACGAGTCGCATCGTAAGGACGATCTGGTCACGTACTTGGCACATGACCTACGCACCCCGCTTGCCAGTGTGGTGGGCTATCTTTCGCTGCTGCAAGAGACTCCTGAGCTGCCGGTTGAGCAACGTGCGCACTTTACGGGCGTGGCGCTCGACAAGGCGCACCGGCTCGATGCGCTCATCGAAGAGTTCTTCGATATCACGCGCTTTGACTTCCACGATATCGTGCTCACGCGCGGCTATGTTGATCTGGGGTTGCTGCTGGCTCAGGTGGCTGACGAGTTCTATCCCATCCTCAACGAGCAGCATAAGGAAGTCCAAGTTGATATTCGCGAGGACCTGACGGTGCTCGTGGATGGCGACAAGATGGCTCGCGTGTTCAACAACATCATGAAAAACGCTATTGCCTATAGCTATGAGGGCTCGACCATCACGATCGAGGCCAGACGCCGGGACGACGGTGGCGTGCGCGTGCGCTTTATCAATCAGGGCGATCCTATCCCTGAGTCAAAGCTCAAGGTGATCTTTGAGAAGTTCTATCGCCTGGATGCGGCGCGTGCGACCAATCGCGGCGGCGCTGGACTGGGGCTTGCTATTGCCAAGGAGATCATCGCGGCACACGGCGGTACCGTTGCATGTGAATCGACGCCCGAACACACGATATTCACCATCGAGCTGCCCGCCGCATAGCCAGCGTTCCCTTACAAACACTTGACAATGCGCTCACGTGCATATGAGCCGCGATTCCTACTATCGATACTGCTGAATTGATATCGATATGGAGGTATGCGGTATGACGGCTGCTGCGGCTGTGGGGCCCACGGAGCTTGAAGAACTCATGAAAGCGCAGGCCGAGGCCGCGCGCGAGCGGGAGGTTGGGGATGCGACTCGCCCCACGGCAGAGGATCTTGCCGCCTCGCCGACGCGCATCGATGTCGAGGGCCTCGACCTGTTCTATGGCGACCATCATGCGCTCAAGGACGTGAATATCAAGATTCGCGACAAGCAGATCACCTCGTTCATCGGGCCTTCGGGCTGCGGAAAGTCCACGTTGCTGCGCTGCTTTAACCGCATGAACGACGGCATCAAGGATTGCCGCATCGAGGGCAAGATTGCGCTCGATGGTCAAGATATCCTGGGCGATTACGACATCTGCCGTTTGCGCCAGCGCGTGGGCATGGTGTTCCAGCGCCCCAACCCGTTTCCCATGAGCATCTATGACAACGTCGCCTACGGTCCGCGCGGTATGGGTGTGCGCGATCGCGCCGTGCTCGATGAGCTGGTCGAGGACTCCCTGCGTCGCGCTGCCCTGTGGGACGAGGTCAAGGACAAGCTCAAGGAGTCGGGCCTGGGTCTTTCGGGTGGACAGCAGCAGCGCCTGTGCATCGCCCGCGCACTTGCCGTGCAGCCCGACATTCTGCTGATGGACGAGCCGACCTCGGCGCTCGACCCCGTGTCGACGCTCGTGGTGGAGCAGCTGGCCTGCGAGCTCAAAGAGACCTGTACGCTCGTGGTCGTTACGCACAATATGCAGCAGGCGGCGCGTATCTCCGACTCGGTCGCGTTTTTCTTGCTGGGTGAGTTGGTGGAGCACGCGCCCACCGCGCAGCTCTTTAAAAATCCGACCGATCCGCGCACGGCGGATTATTTGACGGGACGTTTTGGCTGATACCATCTAGTAAAGGTACCTTTAGGGTTAAGATGCGGTCATGCCGGCCGCAAAGGGGTTCAACATGATCTATTACGTCGAGGACGATGACAACATCAGGGATTTGACGGTCTATGCACTGCGCAAGCAGGGGATCGAGGCCGAAGGCTTTTCGTGCGACGGTGAGTTTAAGGCTGCCGTGGCGCGACGGGTACCCGATGCCGTCCTGCTCGACATCATGCTGCCCGATACCGATGGCTTGGCGATTATGCGCCGCCTGCGTGCCGATCGCCTGACGGCGACGGTGCCCATCATGATGCTTACCGCCAAGGATACCGAGCTCGACAAGGTGATGGCGCTCGATGGCGGCGCCGACGATTACCTGACTAAACCCTTCTCGCTCATGGAGCTTGCGAGCCGCTGCCGCGCACTGCTGCGTCGCGGCGGCATGGTCAAGCAGGCGAGCGATGTGCTCAGCGTGGGCGACATCGTGCTCTCGCCCAGCCATCGCGAGGTGACCGTTGCCGGCGAGCCGCTTAAGCTCACCCTGCGCGAGTTCGACCTGCTCGAGTACCTCATGCGCAAGCCCGGCGTGGTTTTTACCCGCGAGTCGTTGCTGCAGAGCGTGTGGGGCTGGGACTTCGACGGCGGTTCGCGCACCGTTGACGTGCACGTGCAGACGCTTCGCCAAAAACTGGGCGAGCATGCCGGCGCCATCGAGACCGTGCGCGGCGTGGGCTACCGCTTGGCCGAGCCTTCTGCCGGTGATGGTGCCGAAGGTGACGACATTGCGGCTACCGCATCGGAGGAGTAACCCGTGGTCTTCGCCCCCCAGGGAAAATATACGCTGTCGCACCGCGTTTTTGTGACGATCTTTGTCTGCGCCATGGCGGTTATCGTGGCGTTTACGGTGCTGGGTGCGTTCTTTGTGCAAAACACTTTGGCGGATGCCACGAGTGCCAATCTGGCGCAGGAAACCGAGCTCATTGCTGCTGCCCTCGACGAGCAGCAGGAGCCCATTCCGTTCTTGCGTAGCCTCGATCGCGAGGACTTGCGCATCACGCTGATTAACAAGGATGGATCGGTTGCCTACGACAACGAGGCGTCGCCTTCTACACTGCCCAACCATGGCGATCGCCCCGAGGTCATCGAGGCCTTTGAGAGTGGTTTGGGTTCCGCGGAGCGCGCAAGCTCTACGCTCGACGAGATTATGCTGTATCGCGCCGTCGCCCTTGATAACGGCCAGGTTGTCCGCTTGGCGCAGGCCCAGCCTGGCGTTGCGGCGATTTTGCTGTCGATGGTGGCGCCGATGCTGCTTATCGCGGCAGCGGGTGCGGTACTCTCGTTTTTTATGGCGCGCCGCGAGTCCCGTGCCATCATCGCGCCGTTGCAAGAGGTGGATTTGGACCATCCACGCCGTAGCTATGAGCACGCCTATGCCGAGATGGTCCCCATGCTTGAGCGTATCGAGTCGCAGCGCCAGGAGCTCAAGCGCCAAATGGCGGTGCTAGCGGACAACGACCGTATGCGCCGCGAGTTCACGGCGAATATCACTCATGAGATCAAGACGCCGCTTACGGCGATTTCGGGCTATGCCGAGCTCATTGCAAACGGCATGGTCGAGGGCGAGGACGACCTGCGCAACTTTGGCGGTCGCATCTATCGTGAGGCGGGCCGTTTGGCGGCGCTTGTCAACGACATCCTTACGCTGTCTAACTTGGACGAGGCCGAGCGTGCAACTGAGGGCGAGGCGGTGCCCATTGGGTCCACGGAGCCTATTGAGCTCTCGCGTGCCATCTACGCGGTTGAGCAGCGTCTTGAACAGGTCGCCCGTCAGGCGAATGTGACGATAAGTCATGAGACCAAGCCTGTGGTCGTCGAAGGCGTATCGCGTCTGATCGATGAGCTCATCTATAACCTGGCGAGCAACGCCATTCGCTACAACCGGCCCGGCGGTACGGTGACGCTGCGGTGCGGAACCAACGACGACGGGCACCCGTATCTGTCGGTTGCCGATACTGGTATTGGCATTGCGCCCGAGGAGCAGGGTAAGGTATTCGAGCGTTTCTATCGCGTTGACAAGAGCCGCTCTAAAGCGCGCGGTGGAACGGGCCTGGGTCTGGCCATCGTCAAGCATGCCGCCCTGTATCATCACGCCTCGCTCGATCTGTCAAGCGAGCTGGGGGTGGGGACCACCATCACGGTGACGTTTCCCATACAGCAGGATGAGCCATTCGCATAGCGATACAACATAGATATTGATGTAGACGCCGCATTTGACTTTCGGGTGCGGCGTTGTTGTGCAATTTTACGATTGCTTCCGACATTTTTACAGGAGAGCCTGTTTCTTATGTATAGAGTTTGGTCTCGGTAAAAAGATGCGATAACATACGGACAGTTTTGTCAATCCGAACTGGGGAAATGAAAGGCAAGCTGCATGACCCTTCTCGAACTGTTCCAGCTGCTGAAGAAGCACCTCAAGCTGGTCATCACCCTTCCGGTGGTCTGCGCGATCGCCATGGGCATCGTGTCCTTCGTTGCGATGGACAACACCTACACCGCGACGACGAGCATGTACATTCTCGCCAAGACCGACGATAGCGGTCAGATGAGCTACAACGATCTCTCAGCGAGCCAGATGCTTTCCAACGATATCGCCACGCTGCTGGATAGCGATAGCGTTAAGAGCGGCGCAGCCAATGAACTGGGCCTCACCGATCTGGATGACTACAAGGTGTCTGTTTCCTCCGAGACCACCACGCGTGTCATTACGCTTTCGGTTACCGGCACCGATGCCAAGGAGACGGCTAAGGTCGCAAAGGCCATGGCCAGCTCGGTGAGTACGGTCGCTCAGAACGTCGGCGCTGCCCAGAGCATCAACGTTATCGACGAGGCTAAGACCCCCGAAGCCCCCAGCGGTCCCAAGCGTATGCTGTACGTTGCTGTCGCGTTCCTCGCGGGCATCTTTATCGCAGTTGCCTATGTCGTTTTGGCAGACATGCTCAATACCCGCATCCGCGGTGCCGAAGAGGCAGAAGAGCTCCTGGGCATTCCCGTTGTTGGCCGAATTCCGGCTATGAAAGGTGGTAAATAGGCATGGCTAAGGCAAAGAACACCGACAAGCTCGTTGTACAGAATGCCGCCAAGACCCTTCTGGCCAACATCCGCTTTGCGAGCGTGGACGACCCCATTCGCACCATCACCGTTACCTCCTCGATTCCCAACGAGGGCAAGTCTACGGTTTCCATTAACCTTGCTCAGGCAATCGCCACGAGCGGCAAGTCCGTGCTCCTGGTCGAGGCCGATATGCGCCGCAGGTCCCTTTCCGATATGCTCGGCGTTCGTTCGCGCGGCGGACTCTATGCGGTCCTTTCCGAGCAGATCTCCATCGACCAGGCAATTGTCGAGACGGGTCAGAAGAACTTCTACTTCCTCGATGCCGAGCCGCATATTCCCAATCCTGCCGACATCATCGTCTCTCACCGCTTTGCCAAGCTTGTAAAGGCACTGTCCGCCAAGTTCCAGTACGTCATCTTTGATGCTCCCCCGGTCGGCACCTTCATCGATGCTGCCGAGATCGCAAGTCTGACTGATGGCACGCTGTTCGTGGTGCGCGAGGACTTCACCAAGCGCGAGGAGGCGCTCAACGCCATCGGTCAGCTTAAGAAGTCCGATAAGGTCAAGCTCATCGGTACCGTTATGAACTACTGCGAGACCGAGACCAGCGAGTACTACTACTCCTACTACACCAAGGACGGTAAGAAGGTGAAGAAGGGCTCCGACGATCAGGGGACTTCCAAAAAGGGCATCTTCACCAACCGAGCAAACGTTTAGTTGATTAAGGCTGATCTATGCGTGACATTCATTGCCATATCTTGCCGGGTGTAGACGACGGCGCCGCCGATCTCGATGAGAGCTTGGCGATGCTCGAGGCTGCCAAGCGGGCCGGTGTAACCAGAATCGTTTGCACCCCGCACTGTCGTGATCCCTATTTTGATTACGACAAGATGTGGGATGCCTTTGAGCTGCTGCGCGATAACGCTGACGGTTTTCCGCTCCAGATGGGCTTCGAGGTCAACCATCGAAAGCTCGTTGAGCTTGGTATCGATGCCGCGGAGCACTTGCATTTCGATGGAACCAATGAGTTCCTGCTTGAGCTTTCGACGCATGCCGATGCGTATGCGTTTAGAGAGTACGAGAACACGATTTACGATTTGCAGTGCCGTGGCTACCAGGTGATCATCGCTCATCCTGAGCGCTATCGTGCGGTTCAAAAGGATGTAAGCGTGGCGGAGCGCCTGGTCGATATGGGCTGCAAGCTGCAGGCTTCGGCGGACTTTATTGCCGGCGGTCGCTTTGGTCGCGAGAAAAAGCCGGCACAGCGCCTGTTCGATCAGAACCTGTACAGTTTCATCGCGAGCGATGCCCATAACGTGGGTCATTACGATTGCCTGGCGAAGGCTCGCGCGAAGTTTAGCGTGCGCGGAGCTCATTTTCGCTAAAATCTGTCCCTAACGTTCGCATTGAATGAAAGGGCAGCCATGGATATCCAACTTAAGACGGGATGCTTTGATGACGCGGCGCTGGTGCGCCGCGTCGTTTTTATGGACGAGCAGGGCTACGAGAATGAGTTCGACGCTATCGACGAGGATCCGAACTGCATTCATGTGACGCTCTATGTAGACGGCGAGCTTGCCGGTTGCTCGCGCGTGTTTCCCGAAGAGCTTGAGCGCGCGGCTGACGCAGAGGCTCCAGTGTCGCCGGCGTGCGACTTGGACGAAGGCGTCGCGGCGGGGGAGACCTACATTATGGGGCGCGTGGCCGTGTTGCCGAGCATGCGCCGTCGCGGTCTGGCGAGTGCGATCGTCGAGGCCAGTGCTTCGTGTGCACGCGATGCCGGCGCTAAGCTTATTAAGCTGCATGCGCAGGAATACGTGTTGCCGCTCTATGCAAAGGCGGGCTACACGCAAATTGCCCCGGTAGATTACGAAGACGAGGGCCAGCCCCATGTCTGGATGGCCAAGCGCGTAGATGGCAGATAGGGACGTTCCTTTTCTGCCGGCGGTTGGGGACACTCCTTGGTAATTGGTGCATCGGAGCGCTTAGACATACAGTTTTTCGATTCCGTATGTATATATGCGCGCTAATGGGTTATAAAATCTAAGTCTGAACATAGCAGGTCTGCGATGCGGCTCGGGCGACCGGGCCGTTTTTGTGGGCGGGGGTAGCGCGAAAGGACTGCACATGCGTCAATTTAAGACCGAGAGCAAAAAACTGCTCGACCTCATGATCAACTCCATCTACACCAATAAGGAAATCTTCCTGCGCGAGCTTATCTCTAACGCGAGCGACGCCGTCGACAAGCTCAACTTTAAGAGCCTGCAGGATCCGAGCGTCAAGATCGACCAGGGCGACCTGGCCATTCGCGTCTCCTTTGATAAGGATGCCCGCACCATTACCATCTCGGATAACGGCATTGGCATGACCGCCGAGGAGCTCGAGCGCAATCTGGGCACCATCGCCCATTCCGGCTCCGAGGAGTTTAAGACTGAGAACGCCGAGCAGCAGGGTTCCGATGTCGACATCATCGGTCAGTTTGGCGTGGGCTTCTACTCTGCCTTTATGGTTGCCAGCCACGTAAAGGTTGTCAGCCGCGCCTATGGCGAGGACACCGCCCACGTTTGGGAGTCCGACGGTCTTGAGGGCTACACCATCGAGGATGGCGAGCGTGCTGAGCACGGTACCGATGTCATCCTGACGCTGCGCGAGAACGAGAAGCTCGACGCCGACGGCGAGGCCGAGACCTACGATCGCTTCCTGACCGAGTGGGGCCTCAAGAGCCTGATTCAGCAGTACAGCAACTATGTGCGCTACCCGATTCAGATGATGGTGAGCAAGAGCCGCCAGAAACCCAAGCCCGAGGACGCCGGCGACGACTACAAGCCCGAGTACGAGGACTACCAGGAGCTCGAGACCATCAACTCCATGACGCCGATTTGGAAAAAGCGCAGCTCCGACGTTGAGCAGAAGGATTACAACGAGTTCTACAAGTCCACGTTCCACGACTTTGACGATCCCGCGCGCACTATCAGCTTCCATGCCGAGGGTACGCTTGAGTACGATGCGCTGCTGTTTGTGCCGGGTCGCGCCCCGTTCGATCTGTACAGCAAGGACTACGAGAAGGGCCTGGCGCTCTACAGTTCCAACGTGCTGATTATGGAGAAGTGCGACGACTTGCTGCCCGACTACTACAACTTTGTGCGCGGTGTCGTGGACTCTGCCGACGTGACGCTCAATATTTCGCGTGAGACGCTGCAACAGAACCGTCAGCTCAAGGCCATTGCCAAGCGTGTCGAGAAGAAGATCACTGCCGATCTTGAGGACATGCGCGACAACGACCGCGAGGCCTACGAGAAGTTCTTTGAGAACTTTGGCCGCGGCCTTAAGTACGGCATCTACTCGAGCTATGGCATGAAGGCCGATGAGCTCGCCGACCTGCTACTGTTCTGGTCTGCCAAGGAGCAGAAGATGATTACCCTGGCCGAGTATGCCAAGGGCATGCCCGAGGATCAGAAGGCCATCTACTACGCCGCCGGCGACTCGCGTGAGCGCTTGGCCAAGATGCCCGTGGTAAAGGGCGTGCTCGACCGCGGCTATGACGTGCTGTTGCTGACGCAGGATGTGGATGAGTTTACGTTCCAGGCTATGCGTGAGTACGTTGCCGCCGATATGCCTAAGATCTACGAAGACGACGCCGCCCGCGAGGCTGCCGAGAAGGCCGTTGCCGACGGTGCCGAGCCCGAGGTCGAGGATCGTCACCTGGAGCTCAAGAACGTCGCGACTGGCGATCTTGATCTGGCGACCGAGGACGAGAAGAAGGAGGCCGAGGACGCCACCAAGGAAAACGAGGACCTCTTTAGCGCTATGAAGGAGGCGCTCGGTGACAAGGTCGAGAAAGTTGCCGTCTCCGCGCGCCTGACCGATGCCCCCGCTTGCATCACCACCGAGGGTCCGCTTTCGCTCGAGATGGAGAAGGTGCTTCAGAAGGGTCCTGAGGGCGCGCCCGACGGTATGCCCAAGAGCCAGCGCGTGCTCGAGCTCAACGCCAAACACCCGGTCTTCGCCAAGCTCGTCGCTGCCCAGAAGGCCGGCGACGCCGACAAGATCAAGCAGTACTCCGGCCTGCTCTACGATCAGGCCCTGCTGGTCGAGGGCATCCTCCCTGAGGACCCCGTTGCCTTCGCAGCAGCTGTCTGCGAGCTTATGTAACTAGGGGGTTACGCGGTTCTACCAAACCTATTGGTTCCGCCGTTCTACCGAACGGCGGACCGGTCGACGCTGCGCGGGCCGCATTTGGACAATCTGACGTTCAACTTCAAGGGCGCGAC
>URWS01000004.1 GCA_900551605.1 uncultured Collinsella sp.
CGCGAAGTCTCCCGCGGCGAACGCCGCCGCGGCCAGCGCGGCCGCCGCCTGCCACCTCATCTCTCGGGCCCCTCGATCTGGCGCGGGCCGCGGTCCCGGCCGATGCCCTGGCTGTGGGCCCTCGACGCCTCGCGCGCCCGCTCGGCGCGCTCCGCCAGCCGCTCGGGCGCCTGGCGCCTCTCGGCTATCTCGGAGAGCCGCTCCCTTGCGCGATCGGCGGCCTTGCCCGTCTCTTGCTCCAGCTGGCGGAAGGCCTCGTCGACCTCGGGGGCGTCCTCCACCTTGAAGAGCAGCCAGTCGCGGCCCTCGCCGGGGATGATGTGGTGCTCGACCGACGCGGCGCGCAGCTTGTCGGAGACGACCTCCTTGATCGTCGCGTACTCGGGAAGCCCAGAGAGCTCCTCGAGGCTGAGCTTCGCGTAGGTCGGCGCGCCGTCGGCCGCGATGGCCTCGGCGCGCCCGCCGGCGATGGTCCCGCGGATTCCCGCGAGGCGCTCGGAGAGCTCCCTCGCGCTGCGCGCCATTGCCTCGGCGCCGGCCTCCTGGCCGATTCTCAGCATCCAGTCGAGCAGCTTGCCGCCCGCCTCGTCCCCGTAGTCGCTCGCCATCCCGCGCCTCCCTTCCAGTCGAGATGAAAAAGGGCGCCTTCGCGCCCCGGTCGTCCCTATTCGGCCCCGACGGCCCTCTCGCGCGCCATTGGGGCGCGGGCTTCCTGCCCGGCGTGCGCGCGGCTCGCCTCGCGGGCGGACGCGGCGCGCTGCGCCAGCGGCTCGGGAGCCTTCTCGTGCAGATGGGCCCACTCGCCGCTGCGGCACTGCTCCGGCGTCGCCTCGCACATGTCGCGCATGGCGCGCTCGAACCGCTCGGGCTCCTGGGCGATGGCGCCGAAGCTCCAGCTCTCGAAGCCGGTCCACGCGTCGCCGTCGCGCTTGAGCGTCCACCACTCGTCGCCGCCGTTCACCTGCTGGATGAACGCGAGGTCGCGGTAGCAGAACCCCTGGCGTATGGCCCAGTTGCCCGAGCCGAGCGCCTCGCGGAGCCTGTCGACGCTGTCCGTGCGGGAGAACTCGTAGGGGTACTCCTCGAGGAACGGGTCGTCCTGCCAGTCGAAGCCGCCGACCTTGAGCCAGCCGTTCTCCTGGCACTTCTCCACGAGCCCGTCGTGCTCGCGGCCGGTTATCCTCTCGAAGCCGTCCATGGGCCCTCCGCCTTTCGTTTGTTGCTTGGCGGGCGGCGTCCTCGCGATGGGGGCACGGTGCGAGTCGGAGCAGGCGTGCGTGCCGGCGCGTCGGCGCCGCCCAAGACGTGTATAGCGATTTCGATTGCGGCGGCGACCGGGGCCGCCCGCGATGGGTCGAGCTGGGTCGAGCCGTCCGCGCCTCCACGGGAAGCGCACAAGCTAGCCGAGCCGGCGCCTGTCCCTTCCGCCCAGGTAGACGGGCCTGCAGGTCTGGGAGATCCTGCTCGCGATCGCCTCTGCCGTTACGCGCTCGCCGCGCCTCGCGAGCCTGTCCGCCAGCGCGCCCGGCGCGTAGTTCGACGTGACGATGGTCGGGCGCATGTCCTCGTAGCGCGCGTCGAGCACGCTGAACACGGTGCCGACGGACCATTCCGTCGCGTCCTCCTTGCCGAGGTCGTCGAGCACGAGGACGTCGCACTTGGCGTACCGCGCGACGGCCGCCTCGGTGCCGCCCTCGTCGAACGTGGCCTTCACGCGCTCGAGCATGCCCTTGGCCGTCGTGAAGGCGACGTCGTAGCCGGCCTCGGCGAACAGCCTGGCCATGGCGGAGGCGGCGTGCGTCTTTCCGGCGCCGACGCCCCCGTGTATGTAGAGCCCGGCGCCCCCGTTGCCGGCGAACGAGGCGATGTACTCGGCGAACTCGGGGCGGTCGGCCTCGGCGGCCCAGTAGCGCCTGGGGATGCCCGCGCGCGCGAGCGCCTTCTCCCGGCGGGCGGCCTCCTCCTTGGCGGCGAGGGCCGCGCGCCTTCGCGCCTCGGCCTCCCGCTCGCTGGTTGCGCCCTCGCACGGGCAGGGGGCGCTGGAGACCCAGGCGACCCTGCCCGCCAGCGCTGCGCCGAGCGGTTCGAGGGCGGCGCCGCAGTGCGGGCACGCCCTCGGCTCCGGCTCGTCGAAGGAGAGCCCGGCGGCCCGGGCCTGCTCCAGGGTGATGAGTCCCGCTCGGTCCATCGGGCGCCCCTTCCTTATCTTCTGAAGTCCTTGTTGTCCCTTTTGCTTATTGGGTGGCATATCGTCAGGGGTTTCCCTGTCATTTCGTCAGGGGTTCGGGCTGCGAGCCCTGACGGTTCGTCACCCTTGTTCGCGGCGAACCCTGTCATTTCGTCACCCTTTCGCGCCGGGAACCCTGACGAATCGTCAGGGGTTGCCAACGCTCCGGGCGGCAGCCTCTCGCGCACGATGCGGTATCGCTTGGTGGCATGCCCGCGCGCCGGGGCGTGCACGCCGCACTCCTCGATGAGGCCCTGGTCGAGCAGGTTGCGGATGGCGCGGTGGACGCTGCGCTCCTGCACGTTGAGGAATCGGGCCAGGCCGCCCTTGCTCTCGAAGTAGCCGCACCCGGCGTCGCAGAAGCCGAAGATGCGCGCGTAGACGAGCAGGGGAAGGCCTGAGAGGCCGAGGTCCGCCATCATGAAGTGCCGTACCGTCGCGAACTCGCGCGGGGAGGGGCCGTCGCGCCCCCTCGGGCCTGCGGCCGCCATGGCGCTAGCCCCTTCTTGGCGAGCCGACGACGCTGTTGCGCTCGACCCATGCGACGAGCTCGTCGTGCAGCACGATGCCGTCGCGCGTCTTGCCGCCGATGTAGCGGATCGGGAACGGGTCGTCGCGGTCCTTGGCGAGCCGGTACATGGCGTCGCGGCTGATGCGCAGCATCGCGCACGCCTCGTCGGCGCCGAATATCGCGTTTGTCGATGCGATGAGCCTCACCTGGCTCCTGCTAGTGCTCTTGGTCATGGTCGTCCTCGAGCTCCTTTCGTATCGAGGCTCCCTCGCGTGCCCGGCCGCGGGCGGCTCCCGGGGCGGTCGCCGCCGTCATTTCCTGCCGCTCCTCGACTCGATGTAGGCGTCCACTGACGCCCTCGAAACCAGGAGCTTCCTGCCGAGCCTGTACGAGTCGATCTCTCCCGACCAGATGAGGTCGTACGCCTTGTTTCGGCTCGCCCTCATGTACTGCTGCATCTCGATCGCCGTCATCCATTCGTCGCGGCCCTGGTTGTTCTCGGGCGCGGCGCATTCGGCTGTGCGTGCCATGGTTCCTCCAATCTTCCCGTGCGGCACCGTGCGGGCACACCGCGCGGCACAGTGTCCCTTTTCGTCTGCGCGACGATTGAACCGCCTGCTGGCGCATCGCGCGCATGACGGGAACGGAGACGGGTCGAGGTGGGTCGAGCTGGTCGGGCCTCCACGAAACGGCCATGAGCCGCGTGGCTTAGCTCTCAGCTAAGTCCCTGAAAAGTAAAAGGCGCCCATGCGGGCGCCTGCCTAGGAGCGATGTTCGTTCGGTTGTGGTTGGAATGCTTCTCTTCCGCGGTGCTGTCGTCCGGGGTCCGGCATCTGTCGTTCGCCTCTTCTGTCGTGTTTGATGTTGTGTGTTATGCGAGCGACCTTGCGCGGGCCTGCCGGCCCGTTGCCCCAGGTGCACCCGGGTAAATGGTACCCATCCGTTGGAACATGGACATCGCGGGAGGGCTGTTTGGGCAAGCTAGGATGGATGAGCGGCGGGGTTCTAAATGCAATAATTCGAGCTAAAGGGCCTTGTACTCTCTTTTGTAAAACGCGAGGGTGCAATAAACTCGACGATCCCCCTGAACCTTTTCTGAACGAATCAGCTCTTAGGCGGTATGACGCGACACGCATCGGTAGTGCTCGGACTGGGTTAGTCATCGAGTGGGTATAGAACATACGTTCTGTATAACGTTATAGCACCAGGTGGCAGGCGTAGTTTCAATCGAAGCTACGCCTGCTGCTATATATGGGTCGATGGCGGTATCAATGACCGCGATGCTTCTGTTTGCGCTTCAGTTTTCGCTGCTCGAAGCGCGCCTCCGCCTCATCCGCTCGACGCTGGCTTCTTGCTTGAGCCGATTCCCGCTTCATCGTCTCCCGCTGATTCGCGAGCGCCTGCTGCGCCTTGGTGCTCATCGCCGGCTGCTTGAGGGCTTTCGCCGCCTCGCGGGCGCGTCTCTTGGGGTTCTTCGCGGGCTCGCTCGCCTCGGACGGATCGTCACCGAAGAACGCGAGCTTCGCCCATTTGCTTGTAACGAATCGCAGGATCTCCTCATCGGACGGTTCTGCGCCGAAGACGATGCGGGCGACGCCGTACCCTCCGTCCTCGACATGCTCCGCCAGCCCGACCCAGAATTGGCCGTCGTGATATACGGTCAGGGTGGACGACACGCTGATCTGCATGGCTGGTTCCTCCTTTATGTAGATGACCATGCAGAGAAGGGACAACCAAGGAGGCAGGTTACTGATGCGGACATCCGCACGCCCACGACTACCCGACGGGGACTGTGTTTATATCTCTGATGGTTGGATTGTTGCATGAGCGAATGCACGTCGACCTCGCTGCTGGCATGGTGCGATCGGGGGTTCACTCCTCGACGCATACTTTTTCATATTGCCTTCCCGGTTTCGAATCTTTAATTAAATTCGAGTTTCGAAACCAGGAAGGGGAACACGAACGAAAGACGTGATCTGCAGGCGATTGAATAACTCCATCCGTTTTGGTTACAACAAAAAACGTGCCGCGCGCCTGCGGCATGAAGGAGGGAGATTTCTATGAATATCGTTGTGTTGAGCGGCAGTCCACGTAAGGGCGCCAATACCGACACCATGGTCGAGGCGTTTGCCGAGACCGCGCGTGAGGCCGGCCATACGGTCGAGGTCGTCCGCGTTGCCAGCAAGAAGATCGCTGGTTGCCTGGGATGCCAGTACTGCTTTGCTCACGAGGGCGCCTGTGTGCAGAAGGACGACATGGCCGGCGTGATCGAGTCGCTGAAAGACGCCGACATGGTCGTTTTCGCTTCGCCTATCTACTGGTTCGATATTACCGCGCAGGAGAAAGCCGCCATCGACCGCCTGTACGCCTTCGGTGCTACGGGATTCCCGTTCACCAAGACGGCCCTTTTGCTCGATAGCCACAGCGAGGGCGTCTATGATGCTGCGATCGCCATGTACAAGTCCACATGCGCATACTGCAAGTGGGAGGACCAAGGCATTGTCACCATCAGCGGTATGAGCGAGCGCGACAGCATGGCCTCCTCGCCCAAGTTGGAAGAGGTGCGAGAGCTCGCTCGCAAGCTGGCCTAAGGACAAGAAGAGCGCATGGCAATCGGCACGAGCGGAAATGCTTGCTGTCCTTACCAAGAGGATTGCTGATTGCCAAGCGTTGATGCTCTCGCGGGCAATTCCGGCGAGCTAAAACGCCTTCTCGCTCAAGAACTCCCTGAATGCGGGGATGTCAAAGCCCACGAGGCCACGTCCGCGCTCCCCGATAACGCCGTCTTCGAGGAGGCGGCGTTTGTACTGACTTGCGTAGTTTCTAGCGACGCCCATGCGCTTGGCTATCTCCGAGACCCTGCTGGGGCCAGAATCGAACAGAAGACTGAGGGTGAAAATCGGGAGTTCTATTCCCGATTTTGACCGATTTAGGTTTGTGCGAGATAATGAACTCCGAACAGGAGGCGATTCTATGTACATCGAGCGCGAAATTGAACAGACGATAGATTCGATGCTGGGGCAGGGAAAAGTTGTCCTGGTGACCGGGGCGCGCCAAGTTGGGAAGACGACGGTTCTCAAGCAACATCTGGGCGACCGATTCGACTATGTTTCGATGGAGAACCCGCGGGATTATCTCCTTGCAAAAGAGGATGCCGCCCTGTTTTTCGAGTCTCATGATCTGCCGATTATCATCGATGAGATTCAGCGCGTGCCTGAGCTTTTTTCTCCGGTGAAGTGGGTTGTTGATCAATCAGGGGAGAAGGGCCGAATCGTCCTCACAGGATCCCAGACATATCACCTCATGAAGGGGGTGAGCGAATCTTTGGCGGGGAGGATCAGAATCTTGGAGATGCCCTCTCTAAGCTTGCGAGAGCTCATCGGCGGTTCCCAGAGTCCTCGTCCGTATATCCCCGAAAAGATTTCCTTAGCATCTAAGATGTCTTCGGGAAATATTTGGAACATCATCCATAGGGGTTCGATGCCCGAACTGCAAGACCAGAATATCGATTGGGACTCCTATTATTCCGACTACGTTGCCGCATATCTCGAACGCGATGTTCGCGATCTTGTAAACGTGAAGGATGAGGCGAAGTTCTACAGCTTTATGGTCGCGTGCGCAGCGAGAACGGGGCAACTGTTGAATGCCACCGATATTGGAAACACCGTTGATGTCGACCGTAAGACGGTAAAGGCTTGGCTCTCGGTTTTGCAGGCGTCGAACATCGTTCGGATTGTCGAGCCCTTTTGGCCTAATGTCGATAAGCGTCTGACCAAGACCCCTAAGATATTCTTCATGGATACAGGTCTTGTTTGTCATCTAACGAGATGGATAACGCCGGAGCAATTGCGCAACGGGGCTGCGGCGGGGCATATATTTGAGACGTTCGTTGTCTCAGAAATTTTGAAGAGCTTTATGAATGCGGGGAAGAGCCTTCGTGATGTATGGTTCTACCGGGATCAAAAGAAGCGCGAAATTGATTTGCTCATCCAAGAGGGTCATATCTTACATCCCGTCGAGGTGAAGATGTCTGCTACGGTGAGTAGAGACGCGGTGAAGAACTTTACCTGTCTTGACGGCCTATCTGGCTATGAGATCGGGTTTGGGCACGTTGTCTGTCAAACTCCGGAACCATACCTCATTACCAAGGATGTCCAGGCGGTCCCGGTGTGGAGCATATGATTTACGTGGCAGTGGCGCGGTCTTGATTGATGGTTGCCAAGAGGATTGCTGATTGCCATGCGTAGTTGCTGACATTGTCGTCTTTGCCTTGCATGTCTAATGGCGGGGCCCGGAGCTCAGTATTTACTGCGCTCCGGGCCCCGTTGGTTTGTGGCTTGGACCAGCTCGACTGCCGTCGTCCTAGTCAAACAGGCTCGGCATGTCGTTTTCCTTCATGAGGGCACCGGCGGAGGGTAGGCTCTGCGCGGTGAACTTCTCGGCCGAGACGCCGGCGCCGAGGATGTCCTCGGTCGTACCGACCGTGGTGACCGAGCGGCCCTTCTTGGCCGTGAAAGCCTGGACGCCCTGCGTGTTGGTGGTCGTCTTGGTCTTGAGCAGCGACGTGTTGAAGTTCATCAAACGATAGTCGCTCGAGACCAGCGCGATGTCGCGATCTTCCTTGAGCACCTGGGCATACAGCAGCTTGCTGCCGCCGTAGATGGCGTTCTTGAGGCGCTTGCGGTTGGTCTTGGTGACGTATCCGGAAAGCGCAACGCGCACCACGCGGCCATTCTCAAAGACGAACAGCACGTCGGCCTTGTAGTCCTCGGGGTCGATGACCCAGATGACGCTCTCGTCGGGTTCCATCTCAAGATCGGTCGGCAGGTACGAGCCCAGCTGGGCCGACTTGGTGTCCTCAAACTGCGCGACCTTGCACTTGTACACCTGGCTCTTGTTGGTAAAGACCAGCAGCTCGTGCGTATTGGAGGACGGGAACTCGATAAAGGGTTTATCGCCGTCCTTGTACTTGAGCGTAGCGGCCTTCTTGAGCACGCGGTCGGTCATCTTCTTGAGGTAGCCATCGCGCGAGAGCATGATGGTCACCGGGTACTCCTCGACCTCGGGCTTCAGGCTCACTTCGATAACCTCATGGGGCTCGATCCTGCCCGTGCGGCGCGGCATCACGTACTTCTTGTTGACGGCGGCGAGCTCGTCGCTGATGACCTTCTTGATGTTCTCCTCGCTGGAGAGAATCTCCTCAAGCTCGGCGATCTCGCCTTCGAGCTTGGCGATGTCCTTGGTGCGGTTGAGAATGTACTCCTCATTGATGTTGCGGAGCTTAAGCTCGGCGACAAACTCTGCCTGGGTCTCATCGATGTCGAAACCCTTCATAAGGTTGGGCACGACCTCGGCCTCGAGCTTGGTGCCGCGAATGATGGCGATGGCCTTGTCGATGTCGAGCAGAATCGCCTCGAGGCCGTGCAGCAGGTGCAGACGCTCGGACTTTTTGCCCAGGTCAAAGTTGATGCGGCGGCGCGTGGACTGAATGCGCCACGCAACCCACTCGTGCAGGATCTGGCGCACGCCCATAACGCGGGGATAGCCGTCGACCAGCACGTTGAAGTTGCACGAGAACGAGTCCTGCAGCGTGGTCGAGCGATAGAGCTTCGCCATGAGCTTGTCGGGGTCGACGCCACGCTTGAGGTCGATGGCGATGCGCAGGCCCGAAAGGTCGGTCTCGTCACGGATGTCGGCGATCTCCTTGACCTTGCCCTCCTTGGAGAGCTTGACGATGCGTTCGATGATGACATCGGTCTTGGTGGTGTAGGGGATCTCGTAGACCTCGATGATGCGCTCTTCGGGAATCCAGCGCCAGCGGGAGCGAATCTGGAAGCTGCCAAGGCCGGTCTCGACGATCTTTTCCATCTCCTCGCGGCGGTAGATGATCTCGCCGCCGGTCGAGAAGTCGGGCATGGGCATGTATTCGAGCAGGTCGCAGTCGGGGTCCTTGAGGTAGTGCATCGTGGCGGTGCAGACCTCGTTGAGGTTGAAACCGCAGATGTCGGACGCCATGGCGACGCCGATGCCCTTGTTGGCCGAGACGAGGATGTTGGGGAACGTGGTGGGCAGCAGGCGCGGCTCCTTCACGGCGCCGTCGTAGCTGTCAACGAAGTCGACCGGGTCCTTGTCGATGTCCTTGAAGATCTCGGCACTGATGGGGGAGAGCTTGGCCTCGGTATAACGCGAGGCGGCGTAGCTCAGATCGCCCGAATAGTACTTGCCAAAGTTGCCCTTCGACTCCACGAAAGGGGCGAGCAGTGCCTCGTTGCCGGTGGCCAGACGCACCATCGTCTCGTAGATCGCGGCATCGCCGTGCGGGTTGAGCTTCATGGTCTGGCCTACGATGTTGGCGCTCTTCTGGCGCTCGCCCTTGAGCAGGCCCATCTTGTACATGGTGTAGAGCAGCTTGCGGTGCGAGGGTTTAAAGCCGTCGATCTCGGGGAACGCACGCGAGACGTTGACGCTCATGGCGTAGGGCATGTAGTTGACCTCGAGCGTCTGCGTGATCGGCTGGTCGGTGACCTCGGAGTGCAGGCCGATGACGTTCTCGGCGTTGACCTGCTTTTTCTTTGGCTGGTTCGTCTTCTTCTTTGCCACGATTTCCTCTTGAACTTCTTATGGGCCGTCGTTATCGATTTGCTGCTACTGCAGGTCCAGCTGGTCCAGGTATTCCTTGCCGTGCTCGGAGATGTGGCGCTTGCGCCCCGCCTCGTCGTTGCCCAGCAGTAGGTTGAACATGGTTTCCATCTTGGTGACGTCCTCGGGCTCCACCTTGATCAGGCGGCGCGTCTCGGGGTTCATGGTGGTGAGCCACATCATGTCCGGATCGTTCTCACCAAGACCCTTAGAGCGGTTGATCGAGCACTTCTGGTCGCCGATCTCCTTAAGGATGCCGTTCTTCTCGAGCTCGGTGTAGGCAAAGTAGGTCTTCTCTTTGCAGTTGATCTCGTAGAGCGGCGACTCGGCGATATACACGTAGCCCTCGTCGATAAGCGTGGGCACCAGGCGATAGAGCATGGTGAGTACGAGCGTGCGGATGTGATAACCGTCGACGTCGGCGTCCGTACAGATGATGACCTTGTTCCAGTTGAGGTTGTCCAGGTCGAAGGCGCCAAGGTTCTTGATGCGCTTGTCCTTGATTTCCACGCCGCAGCCCAGCACGCGCATGAGGTCCATGATGATGTCGGACTTAAAGATGCGCGGGTAGTCCTCCTTCAGGCAGTTGAGGATCTTACCGCGGACGGGCATGACGCCTTGGAATTCGGCATCGCGCGAGGTGCGAATGGCGCCTGCTGCCGAGTCGCCCTCTACGATGTAGATCTCGCGTCGGCTCTTGTCCTTGGAGCGACAGTCGATGAACTTCTGCACGCGGTTGGCCATGTCGGTCTTCTGCTGCAGGTTGGTCTTGATGCTCTGGCGCGTCTTCTCGGCGTTCTCGCGCGAGCGCTTGTTGATGAGCACCTGCTCCATGATCTTATTGGCGGCGTCCTTGTTCTCGATCAGGTAGGTCGAGAGGCGCTCCTTAAAGAAGGCGGTCATGGCCTGCTGAATAAAGCGGTTGTTGATAGCCTTTTTGGTCTGGTTCTCGTAGGACGTCTGGGTGGAGAAGCAGTTGGTCACCAGTACCAGGCAGTCCTGGACGTCTTGCCACTTAATGCCGCTCTCGTTTTTGTTGTACTTGCCCTGCTGCTTAATATAGGCATCGATGGCGCTGGTCAGAGCGCTGCGAGCCGCCTTCTCGGGCGAGCCGCCGTTCTCGAGCCACGACGAGTTGTGGTAGTACTCCTGCATCATGAAGGTGCGCGAGAAGCACATGCAAGCGGTGATCTTTACGTTGTAGTCGGGCAGGTCCTCGCGATCGCGGCCGCGACGGTCGGCCTCGATAAAGAAGGGCTCGGTGAGGTAGTCGGCACCGACCTTCTCGAGCACGTAGTCCTCAATGCCCTTGGGATAGCAAAAATCCTCTTCGGTAAACTCGCCATCGTCGCCCTCAATGCGCAGGCGGAAGGTCACGTTGGCGTTGACCACGGCCTGACGGCGCATGGTCTCGCGATACCAATCGTGGGGAATGCTGATGGAGGTAAAGACCTCGAGGTCGGGACGCCACTTGATGGTAGTGCCGGTGCGGTTCTCGTCGCTGGGCTCAATCTCGAGCGCCTTCTTTTTGGCGCCGACGACTTTGCCCTTCTTAAAGTGCAGGGAGTACTTGTTGCCGTCGCGCCAGACGGTGACGTCCATGTACTCGGATGCGTACTGGGTTGCACACGAACCCAGGCCGTTGGTGCCGAGCGAGAAGTCGTAGTCGCCGCCCTGGTTGTTGTTGTACTTGCCGCCGGCGTAGAGCTCACAAAAGACGAGTTCCCAGTTAAAGCGCTTCTCGGAGGGGTTCCAGTCGAGCGGGCAACCACGGCCGTTGTCCTCTACCTGAATGGAGCCATCGCGAAAGGCGGTAAGGGTGATGAGCTTGCCGTAGCCCTGGCGCGCCTCGTCAACGGCGTTGGACAAGATCTCAAAGGCGGCGTGCGCACAGCCATCGAGTCCGTCCGAGCCAAAGATGACGGCGGGACGCAGACGTACGCGCTCCTCGTCTTTGAGCTGACGAATACTGTCGTTACCATAGTTTGCGGTGTTTTTTGCCATGCTCGCTCTCTTGGTGCTTCCTCTTGTGCATTTAAGTCGTATAGATAGTCAAGGTAGCATAGCCCAGCCCGTAGGCGATTCCACCCAACACGAAATCCATCGAACAATCGTTCGGAATTTGATGGAACGAAGCTTACTCGGACAGGACCGAGTCGGTTCTGTCCGAGTAAGCGATAAAGAGCAAGCCCCGCGCTCCTCCGTAGGGCGCGGGGCAAGAGAATCGGGTGGTTTAACAGCTCGGGACCTGCAGTGAGGTATTGAGCCAGTCGCTGTCCGGGCGGCTGATCAGGCGCGCGTTGTTGTAGGCCATCTTCATCGTTAGAATCGTCTGGCCGATATAAGCGCCGGACTCCATGAGCTCAACCACCAAGGCAACGTCGGGCCGGTCGTTTTCGGTCAGATCGAGCGGCAGCAGCAGGCTCATGGTGTTCTTGGTGGGGTAGAACGCCGGCACAGCGGTTTTGAAGTTCCACTCAACGCGCTTCTGGGCGAGCTCGATGGCATCGTCGAGTCTGTTGATCAGACGGCGCTTTACCTTGGCGTTATCCTCAACGGCTTCGCGCAGCTCGTCGTAGGCGGCCTTTTTAGCCGCGTCGTCATCCGCATTGGCCGCCCTCGACAGTGCTTCGAGCGCATCGCTGCTTCCGCGCAGCTCCTCGGCAAGAAACGCCTCGGGCAGGCGGTCGATGTTGTCGAGCAGGATATGGTCGACGTCGCGTTGGAGCGTTCTGTTGCCGTCAAAGAGCAGGTCTTCCTTCTTTTCGAAGTAGGATGCACGCTGCGGAAGCGGGTCGAACGACGCAACGAGTTTCTTGCCCCACTGCTTTGAACCTGCTTTGCAAAAGGCCTCGAATCGCCATGGACATCCGCTGCTTGATGGCGAGAAGCAGGCATAAATAGCCTCGTAGGTGGGGTCGACGAGGCCGGTGTTAAATGCCGCGATTCCCTTGTCGCTGTCCTCGAGAACCTTGTTTTCGGACTGAAGGCGATAGAAGGTGTACATGAGGTAGCTGCGCAGAATCGAATAGTCCTTGGAGTCCTCGTCCTGCTCAAACCCCCATTTCTCATCCAGTGCGTAATCTGCCAGGCTTTCGATCATGCTGTCGATGTTGCCCAGATACGCCCAGTCGGTGAGTGCGCGACCGGCGCGTACTTTTTGGAAAGCGAAGTTATCGACATAGCAGACGCGCCAAGGCAGCGCGCCCGGGCGATCCATTTTACGATCGCGTGTAATCGATACCTCGACCGGAGTCTCCCCGTCGTTTCGAAGAACACTGATCGGGAAGATGACTTTACCCTCGTAGAAGCGGATGATTCGATTGGAGAAGGCGAATTTCCAATCGCGATCCAAAAGGGCCGTGACGTCAATGTCGCGCTTTGCGTACTCGATGATTGTGTCGGTCCACCGCTGCGAGGTCCATGCAAATGACGAGAGCTCATTGCCAAAGGATGCGAATTCCTCGACGAGTTCCTGTGGGACGGGGCCGTCAAGATAGTCCTCGGTCTCCTGCATGTGCTCAAGGTTGCGTTCTAGGAGCGGGGGCAGCGGGGCTGTGACCGGATGGGTATCGGTGTCCGTGCTCGTGCTTGCAGCAGGTTGGGTATGGGTTTCGACGCCTGGGACCTTGGTCTCAAAATCTCGGCGCAGCTTCATGCGATCGGCAATGGGGACATATGAGAGAAACCAGGGGAGGCCGTCCTGCGCATTTTCGGCTATCGACAGCTCAACTGCCGATCCGCTTACCGTCTCCAAGTGTGTGGCAAAGCTGACCGTTTTGGCATCGCGCATATAAAGTGCACCCTGGGCATATGCTTCTTTCCAGTCGGCGCAAAGCAGCGCCATAACATCGAGCCCCGGTCCATAGAGGCTTGAGAGCCTAGATTTAGAGGTATATGGAATCGATACAAAGCTGGCCAGGTCATCGTTAAACGAATCTAAGAGCTCGGGGGAGACGGGCGACGCTTTAAATTTGGGCGAATCGACCGCTCTTGCGATAACCGAGCGGTCCTCTTCGCCCAGGATGGCCTGTCCACATTTTGCCTCTTCCATACTTTGTCTCCTCCAAAATATTTGTTCGGTTTGGGCGAGCGGCCTGGACGCCGGCGACGATCCATTCCCGTTGCCCAAAATCGTTGAAGACATCATACGCTCTGATTGACGCCGCCGGCACTTCGGTTTTGCGCCCGGATGCTGGGACATGTGTCTCGTTTTATGGGCCGAGGGTATGCGAACCACGGCTCTTTTGGCCTGAAAGGGGGTCTAACGGGGCGTGATTTGGGCCGCGGGGCACTTCGTCGGTGCCGTATTTCGTCGTACGCTCATAGTGGAAGCCGATGCCACGGGGGACAACGAATGCCTCGGGCAACGGATGAGCTACAAGTCGAAAGGAGCGGTGAGGATGATGAAGCCCATAACGAAAAAGCTGCTGTTAGGAATTCCCACCGTGACGCTTTCGGCCGTGCTGGCGTGTACGGTGGCAGGCTGCGGCGGTAGTGCTCCGAGCGGCTCGAGCGGGAGCTCGGGCGGCAGTGCTCCCGTAGAGAAGAAGGCCAAGGCCTATGAGTCGCAGACGGTCGAGGTGGCTGGCATAACCTATGAGTCGGTAGCCCACGGTACGTTCTATCGCGGTGACGCTAAGCTGCAGGACGGCTTTTACCTGCACGTCAAGATCACCAACAACAATGCAAAGAACAGGACGTTTAACTCCTTTAACGTGCATGCTGCCCAGGGCGATCTTGAGGCAGGCGACCCGCTGTTTACTTCCGGCAAGGCGGCCGTGCTCGACTACGTTGCAAGCGAGGCCCCCGATGAGCTTTACGAGGGCATCGACCTTTCCAAGAGGCGAGATATCGGTCCGGGCGAGACCGTTGAGTATGTCTACTTCTGGGCACCCAAGACGGCGTACTACGGGCCCATCACTGTCGAGTTCGTAGACGCTTACGCCCCCGCCAAGAATCATGAGGTCATGCACTTCGACACCACGGGATGCGAGACCAAGGAGTTCAAGGCGGCCGGCGGCGTGGCCGATTCTGGTGACGCGGCCAATATGACCGGCATCGATTGCGCATCGTACAGCATCGAGGCCGCCGATGGCTACACGCTGGATTCGTCCAACGAAGAGCACGAAAAGGCAGACTTCTTCCATGACGAGACCGGAGGACGTCTGCACATCAGCATCTTCCCGCGCTCGCCGGAGGAAGAGGTTGCAAGCCTAGAGCAGGTCTTCGAAGGCAAGGAAACAACAACCGACCAGGTCGAGTACAACGGCATAACGTGGCTGCGTTTTACCGGTCCCGACAACGGCCATACGCTGTTTGCGACGGCTCCCGCAACGGGTGAAACCGTCCGCGTGTCGATCGGTTGGAAGATCGATTGGGATGCCGCTGTGCCCATGATGGAGGCACTGAAGCTCAAGTAGCGAACTACGATTCCCACGTCAGGCGACTCAGGGCTGGCTTCGATTTATCGGGGCCAGCCCTTTTGGTGTTCGATGAGCCGAGTTGGCGTCTCTCGCAAAGGTAACTGAGAGCTAGTGAGGCTTATCAGAATTGACCTCATCGGCGGTGTCGTTTTCGAGCGCCGTGCGGCGGGCGCTGTAGGCGACGAGGCCGGCTCCGGCTGCGGCGAGTGCTGCTGCGGCTGCCGTCAGGGGGATGTTGCTGTCACCCGTTCCAGCGAGAGCGCCCGTTTTTCCGGAGCGTTTGTTATTGCCCCTGTCTCTTATACACATCTGACGCTGCCGACGATCGCATAAGTGTAG
>URWS01000005.1 GCA_900551605.1 uncultured Collinsella sp.
CTTACCTGCGATATGGCCGTCGCCGATATCGATCTTGACCGTCTGGTTGCCGAGCGCCGCCGCTCGACGACGTGGGCGCGCGCGGACGATGCGCCGGAGGCCACGACCGTTGAGTTCTCTTTTGAGAGCACACTCTCCGAGGCTCCCGTCCTGCGCAACGCCTGCGACATCGACCGTGTCTTCCCCCGCGCGCCCTTTGTGCCGGCCGACCATGGCGACCTGGCCGAGCGTTGCGAGACCATCCTCGACCTGCAGACCGCCGGCCTCAAGACCCGCCTTGCCCATACGGGTACCAAGGCTGCAGTCATTGGTCTTTCGGGCGGCCTGGACTCCACGCTGGCACTGCTTGTGACCGTGCGTGCCTTCGATGCACTGGGGCTGTCGCGCACCGGTATCACGGCCGTGTCCATGCCCGGCTTTGGCACGACGCACCGCACTAAGTCCAATGCCGAGTCGCTCGCTCGTGACTTGGGTGTGAGCTTCCGCGAGGTTTCGATCCATGCGGCTGTGGAGCAGCACTTCAAGGACATTGAGCACGATCCGGCCGTGCAGGACGTGACCTACGAGAACAGCCAGGCCCGCGAGCGTACGCAGATTCTGATGGACCTGGCCAACCAGGCTGGCGGTTTTGTCATCGGCACGGGCGACCTGTCGGAGCTGGCGCTCGGCTGGGCTACCTATAACGGCGACCACATGAGCATGTACGCCGTCAACGCGAGCGTGCCCAAGACGCTTGTGCGCCATCTGGTGCGTTATGCGGCTGATGTCTTTGGCGGGCGTATTGCCGAGGTTTTGCTCGATATCCTCGATACGCCGGTGTCCCCCGAGCTTCTGCCGCCCACGGGCGACGGCGAGATTGCGCAGAAGACCGAGGATTTGGTGGGCCCGTATGAGCTGCACGACTACTTTCTCTACTACCTGCTGCGTTTTGGCTTTGAGCCGGGCAAGATCTACCGCATGGCGCTCAAGAGCTTCGAGGGTGTCTACGACGCCAAGACCGTCCACACGTGGCTGCGTACGTTCTACCGTCGCTTCTTTGCCCAGCAGTTTAAGCGCAGCTGCCTGCCCGATGGTCCCAAGGTGGGCTCGGTGACGCTCAGCCCGCGCGGCGATTGGCGTATGCCGAGTGACGCTAGCTCGCGTCTGTGGCTTGCGCAGATCGACGCGCTCAATCCAGTTGACTAAGGTTGGCTAAATTGAACCAATACGGGGGTTGCAAGCGTTACACTTTTGCAATCTGATGGCCCGTATCGCGCGGCGCTCTTGTCGGAGCGCCGCGTTTTTTATATCGAAAGGTGGCACCATGCAGGCATCGCAGCGTCTCGACCGCTTTGGCGCGGAGGTCTTCGCCTCGCTCAACAACAAGCTTCTCGCGCTGAAGGCTCAGGGCAAGACCATTTACAACATGAGCGTGGGCACGCCCGACTTTAAGCCGTACGACCACGTGGTCGAGGCGCTCACGCAGGCAGCTCAAGATCCCGAGATGTGGAAGTATGCCCTGCGCGACCTGCCCGAACTCAAGCAGGCCGTGTGCGATTACTATGAGCGCCGCTTTGGCGTTTCGGGCATTACGCCGTCCATGGTGCAGTCGTGCAACGGCACGCAGGAGGGCGTGGGTCATTTGGGCCTGGCCCTGCTCGATCCGGGCGACACCATTCTGGTTCCCGATCCGTGCTACCCGGTCTTTGAGGCGGGTGCCAAGATCGCCGATGCCAAGCTCGAATACTATCCGCTGGTTGCCGAGCACAATTACCTGCCCTATGTGGCGGGTATCGATCCCGAGGTGGCCGATCGTGCCAAGTATATGATCGTGTCGCTGCCCGCGAACCCGGTCGGCTCGGTGGGCACGCCCGAGGTCTACGAGGAGATCATCGCTTTCGCCCGCGAGCACGACCTGCTCATCGTCCATGACAACGCATACTCCGACATCGTGTTCGACGGCGAGCCGGGCGGCAGCTTCTTGCAGTATCCCGGCGCGCTCGAGGTGGGCGTTGAGTTCTTCTCGCTCTCCAAGTCGTTTAACGTCACCGGTGCGCGTATCGGCTTTTTGGTCGGCCGCGAGGACGTGGTCTCTGCCTTTGCCAAGCTGCGCGGCCAGATTGACTTTGGTATGTTCTTCCCGATTCAGAAGGCCGCCATCGCCTGCCTGAACGGTCCGCGCGATGAGGTCGAGGCGCAGCGTCTGAAGTACCAGGAGCGCCGCGATGCCCTGTGCGACGGTCTTGAGGGCCTGGGCTGGGAGCGTCCCAACGCACATGGCTCTATGTTTGTGTGGGCCAAGCTTCCCGGTGGTCGCACCGATTCCATGGCGTTTTGCGAGGAGCTCATGGAGAAGGCCGGCGTTGTGGTGACGCCGGGCGCGAGCTTTGGTCCTTCGGGCGAGGGACACGTGCGCATGGCGCTGGTCCTGCCGCCCGATCAGATCGCTTTGGCTGTCGAGGCCATTCGCGAGGCGGGCCTGTATTAGAAAGTTATTTCGACTCGTCAATAGCCCGAAATCGATTTCGTGCAGTTATTTTACGAATACTGCAAACAATTTCGGTAAACGGTCGATTTTTGGCTGCGAATAGGGGCATAATCAAAGTCCCGATTGGATGTATTGGGATTACGGCAAGCCGCTCGGGTCGTTCCCGGGCGGCTTGTTTGTGGAGAGAGATGGGAGTTTCTAATGGTTAACGAGAAGAAGGTCGCTATTGTCGGCTGCGGTTTCGTCGGTTCGTCTTCGGCGTTCGCACTGATGCAGAGTGGTCTGTTCTCCGAGATGGTCCTCATCGACGTGGACAAGAACCGTGCCGAGGGTGAGGCCCTGGATATCGCGCACGGCATGACGTTTGCCGAGCCGATGAAGATCTACGCCGGCGATTATTCCGATGTCGCCGACGCCGCCATGATCGTCGTCACCGCTGGCGCTGCCCAGAAGCCCGGTGAGACCCGCCTGGACCTGGTCAACAAGAACGTAAACATCTTTAAGTCCATTATCCCCGAGATTAAGAAGTCCGGCTTCGACGGCATTCTGCTAATCGTCTCCAACCCGGTTGATGTTCTGACCTATGCTGCCATCAAGATGTCCGGCCTGCCCGAGGGCCATGTCATCGGCTCCGGCACCGTGCTCGACACTGGCCGTCTGCAGCAGATGCTTGGTGCCCACGTCGAGGTTGACCCGCGCGATGTCCAGGCCTATGTCATGGGCGAGCACGGCGACTCCGAGTTTGTCGCTTGGTCCAGCGCTCAGGTTGCTGGCGTTCCGCTGAACACCTTCTGCGAGCTTCACGGCCACCTGGAGCATGAGACCGCCGAGAAGCGCATCGCCGAGGACGTCAAGAACTCCGCCTACACCATCATCGAGAAGAAGCACGCCACCTACTACGGCGTCGCCATGGCCGTCAAGCGCATCTGCACCGCTGTCATGCGCGATGAGCAGACCGTTCTGCCCGTTTCCTCGCTCATGGTGGGCGAGTATGGCCTGTCCGATCTGGCTATCTCCATGCCGACGGTCGTTGGCCGCGACGGCGTCGTCTGCCGCGTCCCCGTGCCGCTGAACGATGACGAGCAGCATGAGCTCACCGCCTCCGCCAAGGCCCTCAAGGACATCATCGACAGCGTCGACTTCTCCTGCTAAATCAAGCTCTTTTGGGCAACAGGCTACAATGAAAGGCGTCCGGGCCACACGGTCCGGGCGCCTTTTTGGTGCGAGGGGGTCAGGTTACTTTGCACCACCCCAATGCACCATAGTTGATGGGAGGGCCATGTCGGATTCGCCTAATTTTTTGACCTATGCCCAGACGGCGTTTGATCCGTTTGAGGAACGGCCGTTCTGCGCGGTGGATAGCCTGGTCTTTGCGTGGTTGTCCTATTTGCGTTTGCCGGGTGATATGGCGGAGCTGACGAACTGGCAGGGCCTAGACGTACGCGAGCTGCTGCGCGCCGAGTGCTACCAAGACATGATTGGCGACCTGTGGGATCCGGAGGGGAGCCGTGCCCTGTTGGAGGCTGTGGCAGCAAGCCCTCGCTACCGTGGCGTTCGTGTTTGCGGCTATCGTAGCGTGAGTGATGCCGAGACAACGGAGCAGTTTGCGGCCATGACGTTCCGATTTCCGGCGGGGTTTAGCTATCTTGCCTTCCGGGGGACCGACAGCACGATTGTGGGCTGGAAAGAGGACTTTAACATGGCGTTCCGGTGTCCTGTGCCGGCCCAGGAATCCGCGGCGCGTTATGTAGACGAGGCGGCGGATGCGATTGACGGGCCGCTTTTGTGCGGAGGTCATTCCAAGGGTGGAAACCTTGCGGTGTACGGTGCGGCGATGTGCCCCGATGTCGCCCGTGAGCGAATCGAACGGGCGTATTCCCATGATGGTCCGGGCTTCGTCGAGGAGTTTCTGAGCGGCAACGCCTTCGCCGGTCTATCCGGTCGAATCGACAAGACGCTACCTCGGTCGTCGATCTTTGGCATGATGTTCGAGACACAGGAGGACTATGCCATCGTTGAGAGCACCGAGTTCAGCCTGCTTCAGCATAATCCCTTTAGCTGGGTGGTTGATGGTCGCGACTTCGTGTACTGTGAGCGCCTGTCCGCCGGTGCTCGATACGTTGATGGCTCCATTCGCGAGATGCTGCTTGCGGTGTCGCCTAGCGAGCGCGAGCGTTTTGTAGATGCGTTGTTCTCCGTGCTTGAGGCTACGGGTGCTGAGCGGTTTGCGGATATCGCTGGGAATCTGCGCGAGAGCCTGCCCGTGATGCTCCAGGCTGCGCAAGGCTTTGACAAGGATACGCGATGCTTTGTCTCGCAGACTATCGTTGCGATTCTTAAGTGTGCGCTTCTGCCCAAACGTCCCCAGATCGACATGCCCGCTGCCGGCAAGAGCTTGGCAGAACAGCTCGAGGCTTGGCAGTCCGAGCTCCTGCGCTAACCATTGGTGCAAAGCAACCTGTCCCCGATGCACCAATCTTCGATGCGCCTGGGGCGGGATCGACCGCTATACTGGTTCGTGCCGAAATCGATCTAGAACGGAATGCCGTATATGAAAATCAATCACGCGATTCTGCATATCCTGGACTTTGACTCTGCCGTCAACGTTATGAGCCAGCGCGAGCTCGATATCGAGAGCCGCACCGTGCGTAATTTCGTAACCACGCACCTGCGGCGCGCTCGTACCTCGGCTGATAACAAGCGTGCCACGTTTGCCGAGAACTCCGCATTCGGCGGCGAGCTCAAGGGCTATTTCTTTGGTGAGCGTGAGTTCGTGGATCTGTCTCAGCAGATTGCGGAGTTCATCTCTTCCGAACTTACCAAGGCCGAGAAAGCCGAGTCCACTGACGTGCTTGTGGCGGACTTTGATGACGATGAGGATGCCCGCTGGTTTGCCGTGATGCTGCTGGGTTCCAAGCAGGCTTTTATGCACGAGGTGGGTCGCGAAGAGGGCGAGGTGCGCAACGACATTGCGCGCCACTACGCCATTCTGCCGAATCCCTCGCAAAAGGTGCCGAGCTATGCAATCGTGCGTGCAAGCACCATGGAGATCGGCTATGTGGATAAGAAGCGCAAGATTGCCGGCGAGGATCGCATGCTCATTCCCGATGGCCTGCTGCAGTGCGACACGGGGGTATCGGGCAAGGAGGTCATCGACACCGTGACGCGTGTGGTCGAGGAAGTCGCCGAGGAGCACGGTGCCAACACGGCTGTAGCACTCGCCAAGGTTAAGGCTGCTGTTGCCGAGAAAGTTGAGGATGACGAGGAACTGCCCCCTTGGGATATCGTCGATGAGGTCTTTGAGGACGAGCCGGTTATCAAGGAGAGCGTGCGCGCGGCACTGACTGAGGAGAAGGTGCCTGAGCGTGTGCCCGTGGAGCGCAAGCAGGTCGAACGCGCGGCGGTGCGCAACCACAAGATCCGTACCGACACGGGCATCGAGATCAGCTTCCCGGCCGAGATGGGTTCGAACTCTGAGTACATCGAGTTTGTCAACGAGCCCAACGGCCTCATCTCCATCGAACTCAAGAATATCGGGTCAATTGAGAATCGATAAACTGCGCTTGGACGCTGCAAAAATAAAGGCCGAAGCCCCGGATGAGGGCTTCGGCCTTTTTACTTGGGGCTGAATTACGTTGCAGGTCGAGCATACGTCAGCGAAAACGACCCAGAGCGAGCAAGGTGACGTGAAAGAGGAGGGCATCGACCTTCTGGTCATGCCCGACGATTGAACGTCAGATTGCCGCTCTGGGTCGTTTGCAGCGTCGACTAGTTACGCGGTTTGGTAAAACCGCGTAACTCTACAGCTGGCGCAGGCCTTCCTCGAGGCCGGTCTTGCTGTCGGTCTTCTCGTCGCGCATCTTGATGACGCGGGCGGGGACACCGGCTACGACGGCGCCGGCGGGGACGTCCTCGACGCACACGGCGCCGGCGGCAACTACAGCACCCTTGCCCACGTGCACGCCTTCCAGGACCACGGCGTTTGCGCCGATCATAACATCGTCCTCGATGATGACGGGCGTGGCGCTCGCGGGCTCAACGACGCCCGCCAGCACGGTGCCGGCGCCGATATGGCAGTTCTTGCCCACGGTGGCGCGGCCGCCCAGCACGGCGCCCATATCGATCATGGAACCCTCGCCGATGACGGAGCCGATGTTGATGATGGCGCCCATCATGATGACAGCACGGTCACCGATCTCGACACGGTCGCGGATAATCGCGCCCGGCTCGATGCGGGCGTTGATGCCCTTAAGGTCGAGCATGGGGACGGCGGAGTTGCGGCAGTCATTCTCCACGTCGTAGTAGTCGATGGAGTCGGCGTTGGCGTCGAGGATGGCCTTGAGCTCATCCCAGTCGCCAAAGACGGTCTTGCCGCGACGGCCGCCGTAGACGTGTGCATCGCCCCACTGGACTTTCATGCCGGGCTTCTCGCGCACATACAGCTTGACGGGCGTCTTCTTGGGCGCGGTGGCGATGTAGTTGATAATCTCCTGTGCATCCATCTCGGCTGCGTTGCTCATATCTTGTTTCTCCTTTAGCTGGGACTGGTTAATGATTGGCTAGGCGAACATGACCTGGTCGAAGGTGTAGAAGCCGGGATCACGGACGACGAGCTTCTGAGCGGCGGTCAGGGCGCCGTTGACAAAAATCTGACGGCTCGTGGCGCGGTGCGTGAGCGTGACCTCCTCGTCCTGGCCAAAGAAGCTCACCTCGTGCACGCCGGCGACGGTGCCGCCACGTAGCGAGTGCATGCCGATCTCCTTGGGGTCGCGCGCGCCGCACATGCCCTCGCGGCCGTAGACGGGGTGATAGCCGGCCTCGGGCTCGGCCTCGACCACGGCGTCGAGCAGTAGCTTGGCGGTGCCGCTGGGGGCATCGACCTTTTGGTTGTGGTGCGTCTCGACGATCTCGCAGTCAAAGCCGGGCAGCTCGCGCGTGGCCTGGGCCACCAGATGGCGCAGAGTGGCGATGCCGATGGAGTAGTTGCCCGAGTGCATAACGCGGGTGTTCTGGCCCAGCTCACGCAGGCGGTCCATCTGCTCAGGTGAATAGCCCGTGGTGCCGGAAACGAGTGCGGCGCCCGTGCGCTCGACATAGGCGACGACGGCATCGAAGGTCACGACGTTCGAGAAGTCGATAATCACATCGGCTGCCGGGGCGCTCTCGAGCTCGCTCAAATCGAAGCCAATCTGGGCCACGATATCAAAAACGGGCTGACCGGCGGCGTCGACAATGCCCTCGGCGGTAGTGCGGATGAGCGAGCCCATGCGGCCCGTTCCCATAATGACGGTCTTAATCAAGCAGACCAGCTCCCTTCAGAGCATCGGTAAGTGCAGCGCGCGTGTCGTTGGCCATGGGGCACAGCGGCATGCGGTAGTTTGCCTCGATCATACCCATCTGAGCGAGCGCTTCCTTAACGGGGATGGGGTTGACCTCACTAAAGAGGGCGTTGATGAGCGGCTGACCGGCAATCTGGATATCGCGGGCGCGCTCCACGTCGCCGTCCAGATAAGCGCGGCACATGTCGTGCACGAGCTGCGGCTGAACATCGGCCCACACGCTGATGGTGCCCGAGGCGCCCAGGCTCATGAGCGGCACGGTGAGGGCATCCTCACCCGAGTACATGCGGAAGTCGTCGGACAGCAGGTGGGCGATCTTGGCCGCGTAGGCGACGTCGCCCGAGGCTTCCTTAATACCCATGATGTTGGGGTGCGCGGCCAAGCGCTCTACGTTACGCTCGCTGATGCCGCAGCCACAGCGGCCGGGGATGTTGTACAGGATGCAGGGGATGTCCACGGCATCGGCGACGGTCTTAAAGTGCTGATAGATACCCTCTTCATTGGACTTGTTGTAGTAGGGGGTGATGAGCAGCAGACCGTCGGCACCCAGGCCCTGATAGGTGAGCGACTTGGTGAGCATGGTCTGCGTGGAGTTGGAGCCCGAGCCGGCGATGACGGGGACGCGTCCTGCAACATGCTTGACCACCGCGGCGACGACGGAGTTGTCCTCGTCATCGGTCATCGTGGCACTCTCACCGGTGGTGCCCAGGGTGAGGATGGCATCGGTGCCATTTTGCAAGTGGAAATCGATAAGGCGCTCGAGCGCGTCAAAGTCGACGCTGCCGTCCTTTTTAAACGGCGTGACGAGGGCGACGATCGAGCCCTCGAGGTTGCGGATATCCATGTTCTTCTCCTTCGCCTCCGCGATCTGGATGCGTTTGTTCCATTGAGCTGCGACTGCCAGGCGCTCGTCTTGGGCGCGACGGCGGGCACTTTCGGCGCGCGACTTGGCCAGCAGCTCGCGGCCGCACGGCAGCACGTCGAGCGTGGCAAAGTAATCGCCCGGGCGCTCGGCGCGGCGGATGAGGTCGGCCGCGCCATCGGGGCGCAGCAGGACCTCGGCCGAGCGCAGTCGTCCGTTGTAGTTGTAGCCCATGGAGTAGCCATGCGCACCGGTATCGTGGATTACAAGCAGGTCACCCATGTCGATATGCGGCAGCTTGCGATCGATAGCGAACTTGTCGTTGTTCTCGCATAGGTTGCCCGTGATGTCATAGGTGTTCGTGACGGACGCTGTGGCCTTGTCGGCGCCGCCCGGCTGACCCATCACCGTAATGTGGTGGTAGGCGCCATACATGGCAGGGCGAATCAGGTCGACGGCACTTGCGTCCACGCCGATATAGTCCTTGTAGATTTGCTTTTCGTGGATAGCCTTGGTGACCAGGCATCCGTAGGGGCCCATCATAAAGCGGCCCATCTCGGTGCAGATCGCCACGTCGCCCATGCCGGCGGGAACCAGAATCTCGTCGTAGGCTGCGTGTACGCCCTCGCCAATAGCGTGGATGTCGTTCGCCTGCTGCTCGGGCAGGTAGGGGATACCCACGCCGCCGGACAGGTTGATAAAGGCGACATGCGCGCCCGTCTCGCGCTCCAGACGCACGGCAAGCTCAAAGAGAATGCGCGCGAGCTTGGGGTAGTAGTCGTTGGTGACGGTGTTGCTGGCAAGGAAGGCGTGGATGCCAAAATTCTCGGCGCCCTTGGCCTTGAGCATACGGAAGGCCTCAAAGAGCTGTTCAGTGGTCATGCCGTACTTTGAATCGCCCGGGTTGTCCATAATGCCGTTGGAAAGCTGGAACAGACCGCCCGGATTAAAGCGGCAGCTGACCGTCTTGGGGATGGGGCCCGCGACGCGCTCGTAGAACTCGATGTGGCTGATGTCGTCAAAGTTGACGATGGCGCCCAGCTTATCGGCGAGCTCAAAGTCCGCTGCCGGCGTGTCGTTGGACGAGAACATGATGTCATGGCCGGTGATGCCCAGCGAGCGGGCGATCATGAGCTCGGTATAGCTCGAGCAGTCGCAACCGCAGCCGTATTCGTTGAGAATGGAGATAAGCGCCGGGTTGGGATTGGCCTTGACGGCAAAGTACTCCTTAAACCCCGGATTCCACGCAAAGGCGTCACGTACCTCTTGCATGTTGCGACGGATGCCCGCCTCGTCGTATAGATGAAACGGCGTGGGGAACTGCTCGACGATGTGTTCGAGCGTCTCCTTGTCCACAAACGGCCGCTTTGCCGCATATGCCTCGTTGGGGGTCAGTGCCATGTCCCGTAAACCTCGCTATCCAGACGGCGCCATCGGCGCATCGAATCCGCATAGCGTGGACCCAATGTCCGGATAGCGCTCCCGCATTGCTGCAGACAGTCCTGCGGGTGTTTCCCGCAGGCCCACCAGGCTGTTCGTGCCCGAAAAACCCAGTTCGGCGGGTTTCGCCTCCCCGCGGGGTCAAAGTCTGCCGACTCGCCCGCGGATCTTCGTGCCCGCGCCTCTATCAAGTGGTAAAGACCCTACCACGTTGCACTTTACCAAACAAGAGTATTCGTATATAACGTTTAAAAAATGCAGCATGATGCTAGAAACAAGGGCGCCACAATCCTGCGTCACAATAGGGGACAACTAGTTGTCCCATGAAAGGAATCCCCATGACCGAGCTCCAAGAACTCCGTCGTTATCGTCGCGACCTGCATCGCATTCCGGAGCTCGATTTCGATCTTCCGCAGACTATCGCCTATATCGAGGGCGCGCTCGCTCCGCTTGCCTGCGAGGTGACCCATCCGTGCCCTAGTTGCGTGTGCGCTTTCTTCGACGCTGGCACGGGTGCCTCGCATGCCACGGCGATTCGTGCCGATATGGATGCGTTGCCTATTGCGGAGACGACGGGCGCCGCTTTTGCCTCGACGCATCCCGGCAAGATGCACGCGTGCGGCCACGACGGGCACATGGCTATGGCCCTCGCGGCGGCAACTTTTGTCGACCGTACGATTCGTGAGCAGCCGGGCGTTATTAAGCGCAACGTGCTTTTTGTGTTCCAGCCGGCCGAGGAAACAACCGGTGGCGCTAAGACGGTATGCGAGAGCGGCGTGTTCGAGCGCTACGGGGTCGACCGCATCTTTGGCTTTCACGTGTGGCCCGATCTTCCTGCCGGTACGCTGGCGAGCTGTCCCGGTCCGCTGCTGGCGCGCTCGAGCGAGACGCACATTCATATCCATGGTACGAGCATCCATATCGCCAAGACCTACGGCGTTCCAGTCGAGGAATCACATGACGCAGCGCTGGCGGCGGCAAAGTTCCTGGTTGCCGAGCGCGAGCTGATGGACGAGCTGGGTGCCGATGAGCCCTGCATCGGTAAGTTTGGCCTGCTGCAGGCCGGCACCGTCTGCAATGCGGTGGCGGGGGAGGCCCATGTTGCCGGTAGCTTGCGTGTGTTTACGGACGCCATGTTCGACCGTGCGCGCGAGGGCGTACGCCGTGCGCTCGACGAGGCGTGCACCGCAACGGGCTGTACGTACGATCTCGACTTTGCCGAGGGCTATCCGCCAGTCGATAACGACCCCGAGTTGTTTGCCCACATTGCGCCTGCCTTGCCCGAGCTGCAACTTGTGGACGAGCCGCTGTTAATTGCCGAGGACTTTGCTTTCTATCAGCGCCATCTGCCGGGCGTGTTCTTCTTGCTGGGCACGGGCGTGCCAGAAGGACAAGAAAACCCGATCGACGCTGATGACTGCCCAGCCTATGCGATGAGCGCTCTGCATACCGATACCATGCTCTTTGACGAGGAGATTCTTCTCAAAGGCCTCGATGTCTACAAACGATTGCTTTTGCTTAACTAAGGCGTGAAGGACTATTTGTTCTAGAAAACACGAACAAACGTACGATATAATAGAGATGTAAGTCTATAGAAACGTTTGACGTTACTAACGTAAGGCGATACTATGATTGCATCGTATAAAGATGAGGATACCGAACGCTTTGCCATGGGTGTGCGGGTCAGGAGGTTCGTGCCCTTTGAGCGTGTTGCGTTGAGGAAGATTCGCCAACTGCAGGTTTGTGCTTCGCTTGATGATCTTCGCGCTCCGCCGGGCAATCGCCTGGAAGCTTTGAAGGGCGATCGTGCCGGTCAATATAGCATCCGTGTTAACGAGCGCTATCGGGTCTGTTTTGAGTGGAGACAGGAGATGGCTTGGAATGTCGAAATCGTCGATTATCACAAGTGATGAGACTTCGGCCGATTTGCTGTCGCCGGTGACTCCCGGTGAGCTTCTCAAAGAGGAGTTTCTTGTTCCCATGGGCATTTCTCAATATCGCCTTGCGAAAGAGACCGGGATTCCGGCTCAGCGTATCGGGCAGATTGTCTTGGGAAAACGTCGCGTGACGGCCGACACCGACCTCCGTCTTTGCCGTTATTTTGGCCTGACGGATGGTTATTGGCTGCGCGCTCAGGTGGCGTTTGACCTTGAGGCCGAGAAAAGGCGGATCGAACCGGAACTCGATAAGATCGTTCCTGTTCAGCAGGCCATTGCGCTGTAGTGCTCAGAGATGATGGGGGTGGCGTGACGATGAGGCGACGCCGACAGCCTGCCGTATATAGTCCGGGTGGATGCGGGTGCGGTTTGCTGCTGCTTCCGGTCATCGCTGTGAGCATTGGCGTGATGTTTGCGCTTGCTGGGTTTGCCGCGGCGGCGCTCGTGCTGTTTATCACTGCCATCGGCGTGACGATTTGGCTCCGCCGCAATCGCGGGCAACGCCGTGCCGACGGTAAAACCAATGTCGGCTGGGTCGTCTTTCTGATCATTGCGTACCTGCTGAGTGTCAGCTACCTTGTTTTCTTTGTCCTGTTGATGATCAGTGCTTTTACCGGGGAATCCGTCACGGTGGGTTGATCACTGCTGGCAGACGGTCGCGCAAAGTGCGTTTGCTCGGCGTTTGGATAACTGCATTGGCCGTTTAGCGCAACCTTAGCTCTCAGCTAATGAATTCAAGTTCAATCCTTCCTACGATGTGCTGTGTGCCGGCACGGTAGCCGGATCGTAGGAAGGATGAATAATGGCAAAAGAGGGAAAGAAGCCGATCGGCAAGATTGTCCTAGGCATCATCGTGGTGCTGGTTATTGTCGGTGCCGTGGGCTCTATGGGCGGCAACTCAACCGATTCGTCTGCGAGCGATTCGGCAAAACCTGCCGAGACGACACAGCAGGCTGAGGAGCAAAAAGAACCGCAAGAACCGTATACCATTGCTGACGAGGCTGAAGACACTTCCAATCAGTTTACCTATAAGATCACGGGCACGCTGACCAATAACACGGACAAGGAAAAGAGCTACATTCAGATTGAATATGTTCTGTATGATGCCGATGGCAACCAGGTTGGAACGGCTCTTGCAAACACCAATCATCTGAAGGCGGGCGGCTCCTGGAAGTTCGAGGCGCTGGGTACGGTGTCTCCCGACCAGGTTGCTAGCTGGGAGCGTTCGGACGTAAGCGGTTTCTAGCATGTTGCATGCACTGGGGGAGGTGAAGTCGTATGCCCGATAAAAAGTTGACTGACGAGTTACTCAATGAACTTCTCGACGCGCCAAACATCGATGGCTATATCAAAGAACACGACTTTGCCGCCCCGTCGCTTTCGGACTACCTTAAGCAACTGCTGCAGGAAAAGGGCTTGGAGCGTTCGCGCGTGGTGCGTATGGCCGACCTCAACGAAACGTTTGGCTATCAGATTTTTACGGGTGCGCGCCACCCGAGTCGAAATAAAGTGCTGCAGATTGCATTCGCGATGGCGTTATCGATGAAGGAGACCAACCGCGCACTTACGGCTGCCGGGGCAAACGTCCTCAACTGCAAGGACCGTCGTGATGCGATTATCATCTTCTGCATCGATCGTGGCTGCAGCCTGCAAAAGGTCAATGAGGAGCTGTATCGCTTTGGCGAGGAGACGGTGAGTTAACGGCTGACTGTTGGTGGCAGGGCCGTCCGCTATATTTCAAACGTGCAGGGCACGGGTGCTACAGGGCGTCTGTGCCCTGCGCTATGATGGACGCTATGGATACTCAGAACCCAACATATTCCGATGATGAGCTGACTGCCGCGCTCGCCGAGCACCTGGCGTCGTTTGACCGCGATGACAGCTATCGCGTGGAACGCGTGCTAAAGCGCTCGGACGTTGAGACAACCGAACTCGTGTGCTTTGAGGGTTCTGGTGGTGGCTCGCTCGGCCCCTTTGTCCGCAAACGCATCGATGCTTCGGCCCAGATTGGCGGGGCATATGAGCGCCTGTTTGCGGCCCAGCGTGCCGGACGGCGTTTTGAGCACCTGCCCCGGATTGTCGATTGCCGCCGTGCGGGCGACGAGCTTGACGTGGTGATGGAATACATTGAAGGCGAGACGCTCGAGGCCTTGGTGGGACGTTTGGGTGCGACCCCCGATTATGCGCGCGGGTTGTTTCCGGCCCTGTGTGATGCGGTGGCAGAGCTCCATGCTGGATTTGGCGAGGTGGGGAAAGCGCCGGCTCCGATTATCCATCGCGACCTTAAACCTTCGAACATCATCGTGTCGGGCGTGAGATATGCCGCCGATGCCGGCATGACCTTCTCGTCGCTGGTGATTATTGACCTGGGAATCGCGCGCGCTTGGCGCGAAGGCGCCGATGCCGATACCGTCAAGTTTGGCACACGGCCCTACGCGCCACCCGAGCAGTATGGGTTTGGGCAGACGAGCGTGCGAAGCGATGTGTACGCGCTGGGCGCCCTGCTGTTCTTCCTGTCTCTTATACACATCTGACGCTGCCGACGATCGCATAAGTGTA
>URWS01000006.1 GCA_900551605.1 uncultured Collinsella sp.
GCTCGGAGATGTGTATAAGAGACAGGAGTATGACGCCGCCCAGGCAAAGGTCGATGCGGCCCAAAGCGCACTCGATCAAGCAAAGAAGCAGCAGGCGGCTGCAGAAGCAGGTCTTTCTCAGGCAAATAGCGACGTTGCATCCAAGCAGGACGCCCTCACCGGTGCCGAAAGCGAGCTCGAAGCCAAGAAGCAGGCAGTCGCAGCAGCCTAAAACGGCGTAACGGCCGCTCAGGCAAAAGCCGATGCGGCGCAATCGGAGTTGACCTCGGCAAAGCAGGCGCATGCTGCCGAGCTGGAGAAGGCAAAGGCCGCTCAGAAACATGTCGACCAGGCAAAAACCGAGAAGGAGCAGGCAGACAAGGCGCTCAAAACTGCCAAGGCAAACCAGGCGGCCGCCGATCAAGCCGTTGCCGATGCACAGAAAGCATACGATACGTGCAGGGCGGCAGCCGATAAGGCAACGACGGCGGAGGCGCAGAGCGTCATCGGCTTCTACCGGTTCATCGGTGCCAACGACGCCGCAAACATCATCTATAAGCAAAGCGATATAAACCCGACGACCATCGGCGATAAAAAGGATGGCACGTCACTCGACAATACCAAGCTTTCATTTGGCAAGCTGCGCGAGATTAATGAATATCGCAAGAGCGTCGGCCTTAGCGAGCTTAAGGTGACGGCAGAGCAGATGGCGATCGCTCAGTCGAACTCCAATTACTCAGACGCCATGCTAGACCACTCAGACTATGCGCAATTCGAAAATGCCGCATGGAACTATGACTTGAAAATAAACGTCGCACACCAGTGGGTTGATGAGGAAAAGAAAATATTTGACCAGGCTGCAGCGAAAGCCGGCCTTGGCGAAATTGCCCCCAAGGATGCTTGGAAAACTTTCTGGAGTCATGGCCCCGAATTCGGAGACCAAAAGGTAGGCTTTGGCACCGTCGGCCACTATTTGAATATCGTACAGCCTGACGCCAAAACAATGGGATACGGCATTAATTCTCGAGGAACCCATCTATCGTATACCTACGTTTTGGAGGTTGACGACAATTACGGTTCACACGAGAAGGAGTACTCAATCGATGAGTTCGAGAGTCTCTTTGATCAGTATCAGCTGAGTCTCTCCAAAGCCAGCGAAAAGCTCGCCGCCGCAAAGACGGACCTTGAGCAAAAGCGCAGCACAGCGGCATCGAAAGCCGATGCCGTAAAGGCAGCTGAGGCCCTCGTCGCTCAAAAGCAAGAAGGCGTTGATGCCGCGAACAGCGACCTTGCCGCCGCAAATGGCAACGTAGCAAGTGCCGCCGCCGCGGTCGCCCAAGCAGAGCAGGATCTCGCCAAGGCAAACGGAAAAGTTGCCGAAGCCGAAGACCAGGTCAAAGCCGCCCAAAGCAACGTGGCGCCCGCAGAGCAGGTCGTCAACCAGAAGCGCGCCGAGCTTAGGGCATCGCAAGAGCAAGCCGCTCAGAGTCAGAAGAAGGTTGATGACGCCAAGGCAGAGGCCCTCGTAAAGCAGCGGGCTCTGAAGGACGCAAAGAAGGAGCTTGCAAAGTATTCGGCCGACGTTGCTGCGGCTCAGGAGAAGGCTGACAAGGCCCATCAAACGCTCGATGAAGCCACGGCAGCCCAGACGTCTGCCCAGAGCGCCCTTGAAAAGGCGGAGCGCGACGCAGTTTCTAAGAAGCAGGCACTCGATATCGCCAAGGACGGCGTCGAGGCCAAGGCGGCGACCGCGGAGCACGCCGCGAGCGATCTGACCACGGCGGAAAACGACTTTACCTCGAAGAAGGCCCATGCCGACGCTTTGAGCAATGCGGCCGGCAACCTTGCCGCGGCCAAGGCGACCAAGAAGGACGCCGACGCAGCAGTGACCGAGGCCGAAGTCGCCCTTAGCGCGGCAAACGACGCCATCGCAAACACCGAGCAGGCGGTCGAGAATTCTCAGGCCGTATCGGACGCCGCTGCCGCCGCCCTCGGAAAGCTCAAGTCCGTCAACGTCGAAAACGGCATCGCAACCGGCTCCGACGCAAACGCGAACGACACCCTCAACACCCTCTTTGCCAAGTGCGTTGCCGCCAAGCAAGTGGAACATGACGCGAAGGCCGCACTCGACGCCGCTCAGGCAACCCTTGACGAGGCGACGCCCGCCTATACCGCGGCGCTCAATGCCTACAACGAGGCAAAGGCAAAGCGCGTTGCCGCCGAGCAGGCCCTAAAGGACGAGATCGCCCGTCAGGAGCAGGAGGCGGCAAAGGCCGAGCAGGGCAAGATCACGCCGGCTGCCGCTAAGCCGGCCGCTAGCAAGCCGTCTGCAGGTAACGCCAAGACGGCCGCCAACTCGGCACTCCCCACCACAGGCGACAATGCTGCGCTCGCCGGTGAGACGTTTGTCATCGGAGGCGTCGTGCTCGTAGCCGCCGGCGTCTTCCTGACCGACAAGAAACGTCGTCAGGAGTAAGAATTCCGGGAGGGCGGCTCTCCCCCTCTCCCGCTACTTCGTAAACCCCGCCCAACATGCGCCGGGGCGTCCATTTCACGGACGCCCCAGCGTTTTTCATTGCAGGGTCCAAGGCACCTGCCCCAGTTTGTCTCAATCTGTAACGGTAAGGGGTCATTTTCGCTGCTAGATGTTACAGATCGAGATGTTCGGGTTGGCCTCGGATGGTTTGTCTCAATCTGTAACAGTAACTCAGCAAAACGGTCCCCAGATGTTACAGATTGAGACAAACCCCAATCCCGCGGGACAATGTCTCAATCTGTAACAGTTGGGGTCCAAAAACCTCTCCAGATGTTACAGATCGAGACGTTTGAGTTGTTGGCTGATGGTTTGTCTCGATCTGTAACAGTTAGGTTCCAAAAACGGGTCCAGATGTTACAGATCGAGATGAATGGTTGGACGCCCCCGGCAGTCGGTCTCCTTCTGTAACGAAATGTCATACATTTTCATCCCCACTGGACACCCCCAGGGGGTATGGGTGTATAGTATCGGCAGGTTAACATTTCCGACACTACGTCACAGAAAGGAGAAGCCATGGCTCAAGATAAGTTCGATGTGGGCGGCATGACGTGCGCCGCCTGCCAGGCGCACGTGGACCGCGCCGTCAGCAAGCTCGACGGCGTCCAAAGCGTCGCGGTCAACCTGCTCGCCGGCTCCATGCTGGTCGACTATGACCCCGCGCAGGTCACGCCCGACGACATCTGCACCGCCGTCGACCGCGCGGGTTACTCGGCATCGCCCGTCAGCGCGGGCACCGAAGCCGTCCCAGGCGGCAGCGCGCAAGCCAGGTCCGGCGCCGCCCATATGGAGTCGCCCACCAAAAAGCTGGAGGCCGCCGCCTCCGCCATGCGCACCCGACTCATCGTCTCGATCGTGCTCCTCATCCCGCTGTTCTACATAGGCATGGGGCACATGCTCGGCTGGCCGCTGCCCGGCATCTTCACCGACCACACCCACAGCATGACGCTCGCGCTTACCGAGCTCGTCCTGCTCATCCCCATCGTCTACGTCAACGACGCGTACTTTATCAATGGCTTTAAGTCGCTCGTGCACGGCGCGCCCACCATGGACGCGCTCATCGCGGTCGGCGCCACTGCGTCCATCGCCTGGTCGCTCTACGCCATGTTTATCATGGCCGACCAGCTGGCCGCCGGGCAGGTCCACGAGGCCATGATGACAGGCATGGACAACCTGTATTTTGAGAGCGCCGGCACGATCCTGTCGCTCGTCACCGTGGGCAAATACCTCGAGACGCGCAGCAAGTCCAAGACCGGCGGCGCCATCGAGGCGCTGATCGACCTTGCGCCCAAGACCGCGACCGTCGTGGCCGAGGACGGCACCGAGCCCACCGTGGACGTCGACGCCATCCTGCCCGGTCAGGTGCTGCGCGTACGTCCCGGCGAGTCCATCCCCGTCGACGGCGTGGTGCTCGAGGGCGCCTCGGCCGTGGATGAAAGCGCGCTGACCGGCGAGTCCATCCCCGTGGAAAAGACCGCCGGCGACACCGTCAACGCCGCCACGGTCAACCGCACCGGGTCGTTCACCTTCCGCGCCACGCGCGTGGGGGCCGACACGTCGCTCGCCAAGATCATCCAGCTTGTGGAGGACGCCAACGCCACCAAGGCGCCCATCGCCCGCATGGCCGATAAGGTCGCCGGCGTGTTTGTGCCCGTGGTGTTTGCGATCTCGGCCGTGACCTTTGTGTCATGGCTGGCGCTGACCGGCAGCGTGAACGAGGCGCTCACCTCCGCCGTCGCCGTGCTGGTAATCAGCTGCCCGTGCGCGCTGGGCCTGGCCACGCCCGTCGCCATTATGGTCGGCACCGGCAAGGGCGCCGAGATGGGCATTCTGTTTAAGAGTGCCGAGGCACTGGAAAACCTACGCAACGTGGGCACCGTGGTACTCGACAAGACCGGCACCGTCACCCGTGGCAAGCCGGCTGTAACCGACGTTGTGGTTGCCAAGCGCGCCGACGGCTCGCCTGCCATGGGCAAGAAGGCGCTGCTCAAGCTGGCCGCCGCGCTGGAGCGCCAGAGCGAGCACCCGCTGGCTGAGGCGATTATGGCCGAGTGCGAGACACGAGGAATCGTCGCGCGCATGGTCGAGGACTTTGACGCCGTGCCCGGTCGCGGCGTCACGGCGCGCGAGGGGCAAAACGCCATCGCCGCCGGCAACGTGCAGCTGATGAATGAGCTGGGGATCACCGTGCCCGAGGGGCTCGCCGAGCAATTTGCCGCCGAGGGCAAGACACCGCTGTTCTTTGCCAAGAACGGAGAGCTTGCCGGCATCATCGCCGTGGCCGATGAGGTTAAGGAGACGAGCGCCGGAGCCATCGCCGCGCTGCGCTCGCTCGGCGTCGACGTGCGCATGCTCACCGGCGATAACCGCGTGACGGCCGAAGCCATCGCCCGCCGCGTGGGGCTCACCAGCGAGCAGGTTATCGCCGACGTTCTGCCCACCGACAAGGAGCGCCACGTGCGTGAGTTGCAGGACGCAGGCGGCAAGGTCGCTATGGTGGGCGACGGCATCAACGACTCCCCCGCTCTGGCGCGCGCCGATGTGGGCCTTGCCATCGGCACCGGCGCCGACATCGCCAAGGAGGGTGCCGACGTGGTGCTCATGCGCAGCGACCTCATGGATGTCGCCCGCGCCATCGAGCTATCGCGCGCCACGATCCGCAATATCAAGCAGGATCTGTTCTGGGCGCTGTTCTACAACGGCATCGGCATCCCGCTGGCCGCGGGCGTGTTCTTCCCGCTCACCGGCCGGCAGCTCTCGCCCATGTTCGGCGCCGCAGCCATGAGCCTGTCGAGCGTGTGCGTCGTAAGCAACGCTCTGCGCCTAAAATCCTTTAAGCCCAAAGTGGCAAAATAGGATCACCATTAAGTCCATTTAGAACGGGTTTTCCAGGTGCCCGAGATTGACCTGAAAGAGGAGCGACGCGTACTTTGGTACGCGAGCGACGGCTTGAAGGTCAAGGTCGGGTGCCTGGGAAAGCCGACACAACAGAGAGGAATACCCATGCGTTACACAATCAAGACTTCCGGCCTCATGTGCGGCCATTGCGACGCTACTGTCGAGACCGCGCTGCTCAACGTGGCCGGCGTGACCGATGCCGATGCCGATCACGAGACCCAGACCGTCCAGGTTGAGTGCGCCGACACCATAACCGCCGAGCAGCTCGCCGCCGCCGTCGAAGGCGCCGGCGAGAAATTCCATGCCCTGTCCGTAACCGCCGCGTAGCAGGCGCCACCTGCCCCCTCAGAAGTTGCGGTGAAATACGGACTGTTGAGCCGCCCTAGGCCCTTAAACAGTCCGTATTTCACCGCAACTTCTGAGGGGCATCCGGAAGATCGACCAGAAACGAGGACCCGCCATGATGGCAGACCATAAATCGGTGACCCGCATGCTCAAGACGGCACGCGGTCAGATCGACGGCATCCTGCGGATGGTCGAGGAGGACCGCTACTGCGTCGATATCTCCACGCAGCTCATGGCCACACAGGCGCTCCTCGCGCGCATTAACGCCGACGTGCTCAAGGCGCATATCGAGGGCTGCGTGACTTCGGCAATCGAATCGGGCGACGAAGACCTCAAAGCCGCCAAACTCGCCGAAATCGAACGCGTCGTCGACAAACTCTCCAAGTAATTGGGGCATTGGGGACAGGTACGTTTGCACCGTCTTGGTATTCCGGGGACAGGTATGTTTGCACCACATTGGTGCAGATTAACCTGTCCCCCTTGCTCTAAATCGGGTATAAAGGCGTGCAGCATATCGAACGAAAGGCAATTTGCATGAATGATTTTATGAAGGGTCGCAATGGTGCCGATGAACTCACCATCGTGATGGGTTTTGCCGGCATCGTCATCGCGATGATCGGATCGATAGCCCGCATCCAGTGGCTCAGCTGGATTGCCATCGCCGTAATCGTGATTGGCGTGCTGCGCGGCCTGTCCAAAAATATCGACGCACGTCACAAGGAGAACGAGGCCTTTGTCGCCGCGACTGCAAACGTACCCGGCTTGGGCAAGTTCGTCACCAGCTTGGGCGGCGGGGCCGCAGCGGCCAGCACCTCACGCGCGGCCGGCACCAGTAAGGAAGACTTTGAGCGTGCCAAGCGCACGGCCAAGAAGATGTGGAAGGGTCGCAAGACCACGGCATACCTGAAGTGCCCCAACTGCGGCCAGATGCTCTCCGTCCCCAAGGGCAAAGGTAAGATCCGCGTCACCTGCCCCAAGTGCCACGCCAAGATGGAGACGCGCTCATAGCGCCCGCACGCGGGACAAATTAATCAGGTTTGTCCCAAAATCTGAAGTATTTGTTCGATAAAAAAGCCGAGGCCTCGTGTTGAGACCTCGGCTTTTTGCATGCGGCAACAGAATGTGACGATGAAGCCATCGCCCCCGTCACGCCGGAGCCTACGCCACGCCGTCGCGGGCGAGTTCCTCGGCCAGTGCCTCGGCAGGCATGGCCATAATGGCATCGAGCTCGGCGTCAACCTCGGGGATGCGCTTCACCTTTAGCTTGCGCGCCAGGTTGCCGCGACACATCACGTGCATCGGCTCACGCAGGGCCGACAGGTCATCCAGAGGATTCTCGCGCGTCACCAAAATGTCGGCCGCCTTGCCGCACTCGATCGTGCCGGTCTCGTTGCCCAGGCCCAGCAGCTCGGCATTGATCTGCGTGGCCGTGTGCAGCGCAAAGGCATTGCTCACGCCGACGTACTTGGCAAAGTACGCCACCTCGCGCCACATGTCGTACTGCGTCACAAACGGGCAGCTCGAGTCCGTGCCCAGGCCCACCTTAACGCCGGCATCCAGGGCAGCGCGAGCACTTTCGATAATGCCCGAGCACACGATGTCGCCGTTCTTCTTTTGCGTATCGGTCGAATGGGTCTTCTCCGGATCGAGCAGTACAAACGGCAACGCCGGACTGATCGTGCAGGTCACGCTCGGTGCGCGCCCCTCGAGCTGCGTACCCGCGGCGCCGCGATACAGGTCCAAGATCTCGGGCGTCATCGGAGCGCCATGCTCGATCGTGTCGACACCGGCCTGAAGCGCGGCCTTTACGCCCTCAGTGCTCTCGACATGGGCCATAACCGGAAGGCCAACCTCGTGTGCCGCCTTACACGCCGCCGCAGCGACATCAACCGGCATGCGCAGCACGCCTGGCTCGCCCACCTCGGTCGCATCGAACACGCCGCCCGTCACGAACAACTTGATGCCGTCGGCACCGCGTGCATACAGGTCGCGCACCTGCTCGACCGCCTCGGCGGGAGTATTGGCCACCTGCGCGAACAGACCCGCGCCGTGGCCGCCCGGCACCGTAACGCCCGTGCCCGGCGCCACCAGGCGCGGTCCCTGGTACTTACCGGCGTCGATGGCGTTGCGCACGGCAATATCGGCAAACAGCGGGTCGCCCGCGCCGCGCACCGTGGTCACGCCACTTGCCAGCTGTTGCTGGGCGCTGCCTTTGAGGATATGGCGGACGATGGCGCGGCCCACGGGATTATCGAGCTTTTTCATGAGCGATCCTGCATCGCCTGCCGAGACCGGCTTGCCCGAGCCGCACAGATGCACGTGCATATTGATGAGGCCCGGCATGAGGTACGCACCGGCCAGGTCGATGACCTCGGCACCCGCAGGCGCCTGCGCCACGGCACTCGGGCCGATCCACGTAATGACGCCGCGCTCAACTGCCACAGCCATATCGGGCTGCGGCTCCATATGCTCCGAACCATCCAGAACGGTCGCATTGATAAACAACGTGGGACGATCGGCAGACGCCATATCGGACTCCTCCCCCTCAATTAACATGAACATTTGTTCATTATCGCCTAGTCCAGTAGGGCTGCTGCAGACATATCGGCTAACGGAGAAAGGAGGGGAATATGAGGGAGGACGGGAGTCGATGCAGCCCTTCCCCAGCGGTGCCTACAAAACATCTCAATCTGTAACAGGAGAACCGTCTTTGAGCCTCCAGATGTTACAGAACAGGATCTTTCGGTCGCATACCCACCCTTTATCTCAATCTGTAACAGATAGACCGGTTTTCAGCAGCTAGATGTTACAGATTGAGACATTCGGTCGAGGCCGCACTTGTTCATCTCAATCTGTAACAATTACGGGCCCAAACAGCCCCAAGATGTTACAGACCGAGACAAACCCTCTCAGCGCCCGTACCACTGACGTCTCCATTCCACAGCCAGATCAGCCCGCTGCGGAATACCCGCCAGCCTCATCTTCTCGACCAGCTTCCCCGGATTCTTGAGCTCGTTAAACGTAAACCGAAGCACCTTATGCCCGAGCATTGTCAGATGAGATTCCCGCTGACGCTCCGCCACAAACGGATCGATCGGCTCCCGGCCCTCGCCGGTCTGCAGCGTATACTTTCCCTTTCCGTCGAGCTCGCCGATCACGCACGTTCCATCCTCGAGCTTCCAGAAATAGTCGACGCGAAACACACGAGTCGGATCGAGCGGATCATGAAACTCCACCTGCAACTGCGGCACCGGAAAGCCGTACGCGATGAAGAACGCCCGGAAGCGCGACTCGCCGCCGTTTTCGGACAGTCCGTCCGCATGCGATGCAATCACCTGCGCCCTGCGATACCCACGCCGACCTTCGCAATCGGCGCGAAGCCGCTCACACAGTTCATCGCGCGACGAACCCTTCGCCCGCAAGGCAGAATCGGCAATTGCCAACCCATAGGAAAACGGCGCACGCAACAGGCAATCCTCCACCGTGCGCCAAAACGGCGTCACCCGCACACTGTCGACGCGCTCAAGTGCATCCGCCGTCTGCGGACGCAGCAACCTGCACCCACTGCTCAACGCCGCAGAGCAGCCCGTCTTAACAAGAAAACGCGGGCCGAGCAAATCATTGGGCACCTCCAGCCCCCACAGAAGTGCCGCGTCGTATCCCCAAAACGCCCAATCGGGATGAAACTTCGCAAGCCCCTTGATGGTCCGCAGCGCCCGCTCCGACGGCGTCAACAAATCCCAATCATGTTGGAAGCAGAACAGGTACGGCTCGGGCTCCGCGATATCATCGGTCCCCACATGGCGCCTCAGCCACATGAGCTCGGCATTGTCGTGAGTTGCAAGCAGCGTACCTTGCTCCCCTGCCTCCGTGAGCCGCGCGAGCATCCTGTTTCGTGCCAATGTGTTACGAGTCGCATGTTTATGCTTGCAGACGGTACCGGACACCTTCATCACCACCACATCAGACAAACGAACCATTGTCTCTGTTGCCCGCCGCGCCAAACATCTCAATCTGTAACAGGAAGACGGCATTTGAGCTTCCAGATGTTACAGAACGAGATCTTTCTGCAGCGGTCGAACCCTTTGTCTCGATCTGTAACAGGTAGACCGGTTTTTAGCAGCTAGATGTTACAGATTGAGATAATTCATCGGTGGCCAACCTTCAGTCTCGATCTGTAACAGTTACGGACCAGAATTACCTCCAGTTGTTACAGATCGAGACATTCGGACAGCCCGCGCCAGTTCATCTCAATCTGTAACAGGTAGACCGCGTTTTGACAGCCAGTTGTTACAGATCAAGACAAGCCGGCATCGGCCCCGCCCCTACTCCCATTCCTGCTCGTAGATATTGAGCGACTTCACGTACCGTCCCTGGGCTCCCATGATGTCGCGGACCAGGCGCAAAAAGAAGCTGATGCACGAGGTGTCAAAACCGTCCTGCAGGTCCTCGGGATGCACCGCGCCCGGCCCATCGACCGCCGTGTCGCTCAGGCGCGCAATGTCGTAGAGGTAGAGCTGTCCCGCTGTCAGCCAAACATCGTCGACACACGCGAGGCGCACCGCAATCGCTCCGTCGCTCCAATGCTCCTTTTGCACGATATGCGGGTCGTAGACATCAAAGCGACAGTCGGTGCGCGTGTCCTTCAGCGCGACCATACCAGTCGCAGAATCCTTGTCCAAAATGCCAAAGCGCGAGAAATACTGCGTGTCGCGTACCTGCTCGAGCCGCTTGAGCGAGGCAGGCGAAAGCGATGTCGGCGGCTCTTCAACATACAGCTCGAGCAGCGTCTTGCCATGGCGATAGGGGCGCTCAAACAGCAGCCAATCGGTAAACGCCATGTTGTAGGCCATGATTTCGTTTTGAGAAGGTTCCTCGCAATAGCTGAGCCACGGATCGACGATAATCTCGAACTGCTCGCGCGCCGGCTCCAGGAATTGAAACTTCCGCAGCATCCAAAAGTGAGCCATGTCGGCAATATCGTTGCCGACGGCTTCGGCCAGCTGCGCTCGGTCAAAAACTTGGTCAGTCATGGCATCCTCCTCAAACTGATGGACCTCAATTTGAGCTTACGAGGAGGGCGAGCAACCGAGGCAAGCGCGGGCAAAATAGGTCTTCGACTGCAAACCAGATGCCAACCAAACACTTGACGGGACACTTGACCGAATGAGCGCACCGCAAAGAAACCGCAGGTAGACATAGACGTCTAACCCGCCCTTTTGAGCCAGATGCCCGCAGTCACCACAGAAAGAGCAGAGTGGCACAATCGCAAACGTCGACGAATGAACACTTGCACGTCGACAAATGACAAAGTCGCCTGCGAACTCGCAAGGAGTGTCCCAAACTGCCGGCAAAAAAGGAACGTCCCCAGCTGCCGGCACTAGGGGACGTTCCTTATGTGCCAGCCGCTGGGGACAGCCCTTGACGATTTAGTTGTGAACAGCCGCTTTACAGCGCCAGCGCCTTGGCGACTTCGGCTGCGCAGGCAAGGGCATCGGCCATGGCGTTCACCACGAGCGAGCTGCCGTTGCGGGCGTCGCCGGCCACATATACCGGCGTGGCATCGGCGGCGACACCGTCCGTGCGAGCCGCGAGGTGCGAACCCTCGACAGCCATCACGGGCAGCGGACGGCCAGCGGTGGCGACAGGCACGCGAACAGCGTCGAACACGCCATGCTCGGGACCGGTAAAGCCGCAGGCGATGAGCACCAGCTGCGCCGGCACCTCGTGCTCGGAGCCCGCGATGCGCTCGGGCTTGCCAGCCGACCAATCCAGATCGACCACGCGCAGGCCCGCGGCCGCACCCTTCTTGTCCAGCAGCACCTCGAGCGTATCCACGCCCCAAGCGCGCATCTCGCCGCCCATGGCAGCGATGGCCTCCTGCTGGCCGTAATCGGTCTTCTTAACGTTGGGCCACTGCGGCCAGGGGTTGCTCGCCGCGCGCGCATCAGGCGCCGCCGGCAAGAACTCAAACTGGCGCACGCTGTGCGCACCCTGACGCACCGCGGTACCCACGCAGTCGTTACCGGTATCGCCGCCGCCAATGACCACAACGTCCAGGCCGCGCGCGTTCACCGCGGGCTCGCCGCCATCGAGCACCGAGACGGTCGAAGCCGTCAGGTAGTCCACGGCATACACCACGCCCGGGGCATCAATGTTCGCAGCCGAAAGCCCACGCGGAGCACGGGCGCCGGCAGCCACCACGACGGCGTCAAAGTCGTCGAGCCTGGCGGTAACCTTGGGATCGCTCACGTCGGCGCCCAGCTCAAACACAATGCCCAGCTCGCGCATGAGCGCCACGCGACGCTCGACCACAGACTTCTCGAGCTTCATGTTGGGAATGCCGTACATGAGCAAACCGCCCGGGCGGTCGTCGCGCTCAAACACCGTCACGCGGGCGCCACGACGCGCAAGCTCCCATGCTGCCACCAGACCAGCGGGACCGGAGCCCACCACGGCAACCGTGGGTGCACCCTCCCCTGCCGGCTCAAAGCGGTGCGGACCGCCGTTGGCCCACTCATGGTCGCTAATCGCGCGCTCGTTGTCATGGATCGTCGTGGGCTGGCCATCGACCGAGCCCAGGTTGCATGCGGCCTCGCACAGCGCCGGGCACACGCGACTCGTGAACTCGGGCATGGGCGAGGTGAGTGACAGGCGCTCGGCGGCCTCGTCCCAACGGCCGCGGTACACCAGCTCGTTCCACTCGGGAATCAGGTTGTGCAGCGGACAACCGCTCGGACGTGCCTTGCCAAAGCTCGCGCCCATCTGACAAAACGCCACACCGCACATCATGCAGCGGCTCGCCTGGGCACGGCGCGCGTCGTCGTCGAGCTCCACGTACAGCGGATCGAAATCGCGGCTGCGCTCCTCCACGGGGCGCAGCTCATGGGTCACGCGATCGATATCAAGAAAAGCACCGGGCTTACCCATGGCACTTACGCCTCCTTCTTGGTCGAAGCAACAGAGCTGGCAGCCACGGACGCAGCACCCGCAGCACCGCCCGCCACATCAAAGCGAGCGACATCGGCGGCGTCGGCGCGACCGGTCACAATGTCAAACGCCAACTCCTCTGCCTGCGCATGCGTCTTGCCGGCAGCCTCGCCCGCGGCGACAATCGCCAGCACGCGCTCGTACTCGGTCGGAATGACCTTCACAAAGTGCTTGCTCATCGACTCAAAGCTGTAGAGCAGCTTAATACCGCGCGGGCTCTGCGTCGCGTCCACGTGCTCCTGGATGAGCTCGCGAATCTGCGCCAGCTCGCCGGCCGTCGGGGCCTTGAGCTCCACGCTCTCGTGGTTCACACGGGCATCAAGCGTGCCGTACTGATCGAAGACATAAGCCACGCCACCAGTCATACCGGCGGCGAAGTTTTGTCCAACCTCGCCCAGGATGAGCGCCAGACCGCCCGTCATGTACTCGCAGCCATGGTTGCCGCAGCCCTCGACCACCACGGTGGCACCGGAGTTGCGTACGCCAAAGCGCTGGCCTGCCAGGCCGTTAATGAAGCCGCGGCCGCTCGTGGCGCCAAAGAACGCAACGTTGCCCACGATGATGTTCTCATCGAACTTGTAGGTCGCATGCGGGTTGGGGCGCACCGACACCTCGCCGCCCGAAAGGCCCTTGCCAAAGTAGTCGTTGGCGTCGCCACACACGTTGAGCGTAATGCCGCGCGGCAGGAAGGCACCAAAGCTCTGACCGGCCGAACCATCGCAATCGATGGTGATGGAGCCGGCGGGCAGGCCCTCGGGATGCGCCTTGGTCACCGCGTTGCCCAAAATGGTGCCCACGCAGCGGTTGACGTTGGCGATATCGGCGCGGAAGCGAATCGGACGCAGGTGCGCACGGGCATCGGCCGTATAGGGCACAAACAGCGTGGAGTCGAGCGTCTTGTCGAGCTCGCTGTCCGCAGCCATCTGCGGCAGGAAATGGCGACCGTCGGCACCCGGGATATGGGCACCAAACTCACAGGTCGCGCTCGCCAGCACGGGCGACAGATCAAGCAGGTTAGCCTTGCGGTTGCCCGGGACCTCAATCTGGCGCAAGCACTCGGGATGGCCGACCATCTCGTCGACGGTGCGGAAGCCCAGGCTCGCCATGACCTCGCGCAGCTGCTCGGCAACAAAGAGCATAAAGTGCTCGACGTGCTCTGGCTTGCCGCGGAAGCCGCGACGCAGGCGGCAGTTTTGCGTAGCGATGCCGGCCGGGCAGGTATCCTGCTGGCAGTCGCGCTGCATGAGGCAGCCCATGGAGATGAGCGGCATGGTCGCAAAGCCAAACTCCTCGGCGCCCAACAGGCAGGCGACAGCGACGTCGGTGCCGTCCATGAGCTTGCCGTCGGCCTCGAGCACTACGCGCGAGCGCAGGCCGTTTTGCAGCAGCGTCTGCTGGGCCTCGGCAAGGCCAAGCTCCAGCGGCAGACCCGCGTGCCAGATAGCTGTCTCTTATACACATCTCCGAGCCCACGAGACTAAGGCGAATCTCG
>URWS01000007.1 GCA_900551605.1 uncultured Collinsella sp.
GTACTCCTGCTCATCGCCCACGGAAGGAACGACCTTCTTGGGGGTCTTACCAAACAGCGCCAAAACGCGCTTAGACTCACGCGAGAGCGCGGTCATAGAGCGCAGCAGCGGGGTCTTCTTGTCCAGGGCCTCGCCCGTGTAGGAGCAGAAGGCCGTGGGAATGCACAGGACATCGTCCTTAATGAAGGCGGGGCTGGTAGGATCCCAAGCGGTGTAGCCACGGGCCTCGAAGGTGGCACGCAGGCCACCGTTGGGGAAGCTGGAGGCATCCGGCTCGCCCTGGATGAGGTTCTTGCCCGTAAACTTGGTAATGGCGGTGCCGTCGTGGTTGGGCTCCAGGAAGCTGTCGTGCTTCTCGGAAGTAATGCCCGAAAGCGGCTGGAACCAGTGTGCGTAGTGCGTGGCGCCCTTGGAGATAGCCCAGACCTTCATGGCGTGGGCGACGGCGTTGGCCACGTCAAGATCGAGCGGCTCACCGTCCTCGAGGGTTGCAGCGAGGCGCTTCCAAATGTCCTTGGGAAGGTAGTCTTTCATGACTTCCTCAGAGAACACCATGGTCCCGAAGCGGTCAGTAAGATCGGCCATACGGAACTCCCTTCGTATCGGCACCGCGTGAGAGGCGGTGTTGATTACTAACGAACGAGTCATAGGTTAGACTCGTCGTGTTTCCGCAACATTACCGTTATGTTGCTGTCACGAAACCAATCAATGAGGTTACCGCATCGCGGCGGCGTTGCCGCTCTCAACAGCCAATCAACTGTATAAATTGCAGACCGCTCCCCATGGTTTAAGGGTAGTCAATTTGGGAAGGGGCTCTATTAACTGGTATTTCGCATCAGATACCAGTCTTTATAGCCCCATCCTAGATTGACCGCTCTGCTATAGGGAATGTCGATAGCGAGGCATCTTTGATTGGTATCCCCGAATAGCGAGTGAAACTCCACCGTGACACAGTGGTGCTGTAGAATCCTTACAACACATCACACTATTTAAGTATCTAAAGGAGCACGATATGCGCGTCGACGAGGTTTTTAAGCAGGCAGCACCCCAGGGCACCGCACCCGTTTCGTTTGAGATGTTCCCGCCCAAGGGCGAGCTTTCCCTCGACACGGCTCGCGAGGTGGCTGGCAATCTGTGCAAGCTTTCGCCGAGCTTTGTCTCGGTCACCTGCTCGGCCGGCGGCTCGGGCAACGGTGCCACCACCGCCCCCATCGCGCATATGATTACGAGCGAATTCGATACACCCTCGGTGGCACACCTTACCTGCGTGGGCCGCTCGCACGCCGATATCGCCGCCAAGATCGACGAGTATCGCACCACCGGCGTTGAAAACATCCTGGCCCTGCGCGGTGATCTTCCCGCTGGCGCGACCGAGGACGACAAGCCCGCCTCGGACTATGCCTACGCCCGCGACCTCATCCCCGAGCTCGTCGACGCCGGCTTTTGTGTGGGCGCCGCAGCCTACCCCGAGGGCCACATTGCCTGTGAGGACCTCAACGCTTCGGTCGAATACCTCAAGCAAAAACAGGACGCCGGCGCGAGCTTCTTTGTGACACAGCTCTTTTTTGATAACGAGTGCTTCTACCGTTTTCGCGAGCTTGCCGACAAGGCCGGTATCACCGTGCCCATTACCGCGGGCATCATGCCGTTTATGGGCAAGTCACAGATCAGTCGCATGGTCTTTATGTGCGGCGCATCGCTGCCCTCCCCCGTCATCAAGATTCTCGCCAAGTACGAGAACGACCCCGAGAGCCTGCAGGCAGCCGGTGTAGATTATGCCGCCCGTCAGCTTTGCGACCTCAAGGAGCACGGCGCCGACGGTCTGCACCTGTACACTATGAATCGTCCTGCAATCGCCGCAACCATTATGGAGCGCCTGGGGTAATGGAAAAACCGCACATCGATACAACCGCTGTCGAAGTGCCGGCCGACCTTGCGTCGCCGGCGCTTTATCGTATCGATGCTGCCCACCATCCCCGCGTCGACCGTGCCGAAATGTTGCGCTATCTGGGCTACGGCGGTCAGCAGATTGAGCCCGAGTTGTCGCAGCGTATTGAGCTTGTCGTTGAGCGTCTGGAACTGGACATTGAGCCCCGTGGCGTGCGGCGCGTGTTTGCCGTCGATGCCACGGGCGTGGACGAGCAGGGCGAGCCTTGCATTCGCTTGGTCGGCACCAACGTTGAGCTGCGTGGTCGCGACATCTATCGCCATCTCAAAGACGCCCGCTTTGCCGCGCTCATGGCATGCACCCTCGGCATGGACGCCGAGCGTCGTCTGCGCACCACGGGAGCCCAGCAGCCCCTAGAGGGAGCCGTGCTCGACGCCGCATGCTCTGCCTATGTAGAAGCCGCCGTCGAGCAGATGGACCAGCAGGTCAAGGCTGCGGCCACCGCACACGGACTCGCCGGTAACTGGCGCTTTAGCCCCGGCTACGGCGACTGCCCGCTTACGGCACAGCGCTCGATCGTGGCCGCACTCAACGCCACGCGGCTCATCGGGCTTACCGTCACCCCCACCAGCCTGCTCATGCCCACCAAGAGCGTGACCGCGGTGATCGGCCTGTTTGATGGCGAGGTCCACGACGCCCAAAGCCGCCCCACCTGCACTATCTGCCGCATGCGCGAGCACTGCCGCTTCCGCGCCGCCCACACCACCTGCTATTCCAGCCATTAGGAGCTCATTGATGTTTACTCCGCTTATCACTCATGATTCTGACGGTGCTGCGCTGGCGGCACCTGTCAATGCTGCGCGCTGCAACGGGGCTGCATACAAGACGCGCACAATCGACGACCTTCGCATTAAGGACGATCGACTGCGCGCCGCCATCGAGGGCACGGGACACCTGCTGTTCGACGGCGGCATGGGCACCATGCTGCAGGCGGCCGGCATGAAGGCCGGCGCCCTACCCGAGCTGCTCAACTTTGAGGAGCCCCAGGTCATTACCGACATCCAGCGTCAGTACGTCGAGGCCGGCTGCGACGTGATCACCGCCAACACCTTTGGCGCCAACGCGCACAAGCTCGATGGCGCCGCCACCGTGGCAGATGTCTTTGCCGCGGCCGTCACCTGCGCTCGTGAGGCCGGCGCCCGCTACGTTGCCGGCGACATCGGCCCCATCGGCGCCCTGCTTCGCCCCCTGGGTACCCTCAGCTTCGACGAGGCCTACGACCTCTTTGCCGAGGAGGTGCGCGCTGGCGTCGCCGCGGGCGTAGACCTCTTTATCATCGAAACCATGACCGACCTGGCCGAAATCAAGGCGGCGGTCCTTGCCTGCCGCGAGAACTCCGACCTGCCCGTCTTTGCCACCATGACCTTTGAGGAAGACGGCCGCACATTCCTGGGTACGAGTCCCGAGGTGGCCGCCATCACGCTCGACGCCATCGGCGCCGACGTCCTGGGTATCAACTGCAGCCAGGGACCGGCCGAGCTCCGAGGGCTCGCTGCACGCATGCTCACCGTTACCGACAAGCCCGTTATGGTGCAGGCCAATGCGGGACTACCCCGCGTGGACGATGACGGCAATACCGTCTTTGATATCCAGGCACCCGAGTACGCCGAGGCCGTCGCCGGCATGATCGAGGACGGCGTAAGCGTTGTGGGCGGCTGCTGCGGCACCACGCCGGCGCACATGGCGGCCTTGCGCACGCTTATCGACAATCACACGCCCAGCCCGCGCCACCGCAAGCCCAGCATGTCGGTCACGAGCGCCCAGACGGTCGTGGACCTTCCCTGCGACGGCCACAAGATCGCCGTCATCGGCGAGCGCATCAATCCCACCGGCAAAAAGCGCCTGCAGCAGGCCCTGCGCGACGGTGACCTTGACTACGTCGTAAGCCAGGGCATCAGCCAGCAAGAGCAAGGTGCCGATATCCTGGACGTCAACGTGGGCCTGCCCGAGATCGACGAGGTCAAGATCATCCAGCAGGCCACCGAGCAGCTCCAGGGTTCCACGCTCCTGCCGCTGCAGATCGACTCCACCGACCCCGCAGCCGTCGAGGCCGCCGTGCGCCGCTACGCCGGCAAGCCCATCATCAACTCGGTCAATGGCAAACAGCAGATCATGGATGAGATCTTTCCGCTAGTCGCCCACTACGGCACCAACGTCGTCGGCCTCACGCTCGACGAAGGCGGCATCCCCGATACCGCCGAGGCTCGCTTCGCCATCGCCGAGCGCATCGTGGCCGAGGCTGCCCGCTACGGTATCGGCCCAGACCGCATCCTCATCGACTGCCTGGTCATGACCGCCTCGACCAATCAACGCCAGGCCGAACAGATCCTGCGCGCCATGTCCCTGTGCAAGGAGCGTCTGGGCGTCAAGTGCGCGCTCGGCGTGTCGAACATCAGCTTTGGCCTGCCCGCCCGCCCGTTGCTGGGCTCGGTCTTTTTGGCCGCCGCCTTCGGCGCAGGCCTGGACGCCCCCATCATGAACCCGGGCTCCAAGCGCTTTATGGACACCGTTTACAGCTATCGCGTCTTGAGCGTTGAGGACGAGGGCTCGACCGGATACATCGAGCGCTACGCCGGCTGGACCGATCCGTACAAGATCGCCGCGAACCCGGCGGCGGCCCAGGCGGTATCGACCGACGCCGCGCCCGCTGCTGGCACCGCCGGCACCGACGGCACCGACGACCCGATTCGTCGCATGGTCGTCTCGGGCCGCAAAGGCGAAATCGCTGCCGAGACTGAGCGTCTGCTGGCAGATCATGACGCCATGGACCTCATCAACAATCACTTTATCCCCGCCCTCGACGAAGTTGGCGTCCTCTTTGACCAGGGCAAGTTCTTCTTGCCGCAGCTCATGGCCTCGGCCGAGGCAGCGCGTGTGGGCTTCGACACCATCAAGCGGCTGATGCCCGCCGGCGAGATTGCCGACAAGGGCAAGATCTGCGTGGCCACCGTCAAGGGCGATATCCACGACATCGGTAAGAACATCGTCAAGATGCTGCTCGATAACTACGGCTATACCGTCTTTGACCTAGGCCGCGACGTCGACCCGCAAGAGGTGCTCAAGACCGTACAGGAGCGCGACATCAAGCTCGTCGGCCTTTCGGCGCTTATGACTACCACGGTCGTCGCCATGGAGGAGACCATCAAATTGCTTCATGCCGAGGTGCCGGGCGTCAAGATCATCGTAGGCGGCGCCGTACTCACCCCCGAATATGCTAAGCAGATCGGCGCGGACTACTACGCCAAGGACGCCGCCGAAAGCGCTCGTATCGCCGAAGAGGTCTTTGGGCAGTAACACAACGGAAACAACCGAGTACCAAAACGTGCCGCGCGCGCCATTTGGCACGTGCGGCACGTTAGAATAGAAAAGACTATGCTCGTTTTGGCAGATAGGAGCGCAAGGATGGCGATCACGCCCGCAGAAATCGCGGAAACCCGCGGCATGGTTGAGGAGCAGAACCTCGACATCAGGACCATCACCATGGGTGTTTCGCTCATGGGTTGCGGCGACGAGAACCTCGACCGCATGTGCACGAAGATCTACGACCACGTGACGCACACGGCTGAGCATCTGGTCGAGACCGCCGAGAACCTCGAGCGCGAGTACGGTATCCCCATCGTCAACAAGCGCGTTTCCGTCACCCCGGTGGCGCAGATTGCCGCGTGCTGCAAGGATGAGGACCTCACCCCCATCGCGCACGCCCTCGACCGCGCGGCCGAGACGCTCGGCATCGATTACCTGGGCGGCTTCTCCGCACTTGTCCAGAAGGGTATCGGCGACGCCGACCGCCGCGTCATCCAGTCCATCCCCCAGGCGCTCGCCACCACGAGCCGTGTCTGCTCCAGTGTCAACGTCGCCAGCCTGCGCGCCGGCATCAACATGGACGCCGTGCTTATGGCCGCCCAGACCATCATCGATGCCGCTAAACTCACGGCCGACCAGGATTCCGTCGGCGCTTCCAAGTTTGTCTGCTTTGCCAACATGGTCGAGGACTCCCCGTTTATGGCGGGCGCCGTCCACGGCGGTGGCGAGGCCGACGCCGTCATCAACGTAGGCGTATCGGGCCCCGGCGTTATGGCCGCAGCCCTGGAGACGCTGCCCGATTCCGCATCGATGATGGAGGTCGCCGAGAAGATTAAGCAGACCGCCTTTAAGATCACCCGCGCCGGCGAGCTCATGAGCCGCGAGGCCGCCCATCGCCTGGGTGTCGAGAAGGGCATCGTCGACCTGTCGCTGGCTCCCACGCCTGCCATCGGCGACTCCGTCGCGCGCATCCTCGAGATCATCGGCGTGGGCACCTGCGGTGGCCCGGGCACGACTTGCGCGCTCGCCATGCTCAACGATGCCGTCAAGAAGGGCGGCGTCATGGCCAGCTCCAGCGTGGGCGGTCTCTCCGGCGCCTTTATCCCCGTGTCCGAGGACGCCGGCATGATTACCGCCGTCGAGGCCGGCGCGCTTTCGCTCGAGAAGCTCGAGGCCATGACCTGCGTGTGCTCCGTTGGCCTGGACATGATCGCCATCCCCGGTGACACCCCGGTCGAGACCATCGCCGGCATCATCGCCGACGAGATGGCCATCGGCGTCATCAACAACAAGACCACGGCCGTGCGCGTGATCCCCGCCATCGGCAAGGGCGTGGGCGACTGCGTCGAGTATGGCGGCCTGTTTGGCCGTGCACCCATCATGCCGGTGAACCCCAACGCCGGCACCGTGCTTGCCCACCGTGGTGGACGTTTCCCGGCGCCGCTGAACTCGCTGAAGAACTAGCTGAGGGGACTGGCGAGGAGCCCCGGGGAGGGCAAATATATAAGGTCGCCTGCTCGGACAGTCCTGACTCGCACGGAGAGCACATTAAGTGCTCTCCGGCTCGTGCGGAACTCGCGATCGACCTTATATATTTGCCCTCCCCGGGGCTCCCGCACATCTCAACCTTGGCTGGGTTCTATCCCGGTTGCAGTTGCTTCGCTCCTGCACCACTTGGCTGGTATGGCGGTTTGGCGTTGGATCGGTTCTTTCTGATATATGCTGGTTGCGGCTCTTCTTTTGGGAGGGGTCGCTTTTTTGTTGCTAGGAGGTTGGCCCGTGGTTGATGGGGATGCTCACTCTGAGCTTCTTTCTGCTGATTGGAATCAGGAATGGATGCGTCTGCAGGCCGCTCGGCATCGGGCTGATGATTCTTTTGAGTGGGATAAGCGGGCTCGACATTTTCGTCCGTTGGAGACTGCCCCATATGCTCGGGATTTTATGAAATTGCTGGCGCTTGAGCCCGGTGAATCGGTGCTGGATATGGGATGTGGGGCTGGGTCGATTGCTATTCCGCTTGCGCAAGACGGGCATCCCGTGATTGCAGCTGATTTTTCCCCTGCCATGTTGGGCACCCTTGATGCTGGCATTGAGTACTATGGGCTCGAGGACCTGATTACGCCGCTTGAACTTGCTTGGGACGATGATTGGGATTTGGTTGGGCCGGTTGCCAAGACTGTGGATGTTGCCTTTGCCAGTCGTTCCGTCACCACCAATGACCTAAAAGGCGCGCTTGCCAAGCTCGACCGCACGGCTCGCCGGCGTTGTGCCGTCACGATGGTCGCCAACTCCAGCCCGCGCTATGACCTGCACGTGATGAACGCCATTGGCGCCTCGGTTACCTGCAGTAATGGCTTTGTGTATGCCTTTAACATTCTCATTCAGATGGGTGCCCTGCCGCAGGTTACGTACTTTGAATCGCCTCGTCGCGACACCTTCGATAGCCTTGAGGCGGGCGTAGCGGACTTCTCCCGTATGCTCGAACATGGCAACGAGGATAAAATCGACCGTCTGCGCGACTACATCGCCCAGCACATGGTCGAGAATCCCCATGCCGGCGAGCCGGGATCCAAGGGCGTGCCGCAAGGGCGCTACATGCTCGACCACGTCCGCAAGGTCCGTTGGGCGTTTATTGCATGGGAGCCGGTCTCTTCGAGCTGTCCATAGACCGCTTTCGGCTGCCGTACACGTCCGCCTGCAACCCGCGCTGTTCTCCCGCTCGGCATCCGCATTCTTTTTGAACTGGGCAAACACGCCCCACACCACGCCGTTCCTGCGCTATCGTGGGACAGCTCACGTAGATTAAGGCCCCATCGCGGGGCGCCCCATAACATAGAAAGCGAGAACCCATGGCACTGACAGGAGCCCAGGTCAAGCAGCTTCGCAGCATGGCCCATCACCTCAACCCCGCCATCATCATCGGCAAGTCCGACATCAACGAGGGCACCGTCGAGCAGACGGTCGCCTACCTGGAGAAGCACGAGCTCGTTAAGTGCTCCGTACTCGATGGTTCCAGTCTTTCTGCCCGCGAGGCCGCCGAAGAGCTTGCCGATCGCTGCCATGCCGAGGTCGTCCAGGTTATCGGCCGCAAGTTCTCGCTGTATCGTGAGTCCTCGCGCAAGGACATCGAGAAGATTAAGCTCGTCTAAGAGCCAACGATCCGGCGAGCCAACATACATCAAGCTTGTGAGCGTCCGAGCAATTCGGACGCTCATTTTTTATCGCTCGACGAGCACGCGGTTAAGCCTGCCCTCGACCAAGCGCTCGTACAGACGCCGCGTCTCGGGCTCGGGCACGCCATTGACCTGCTCCCTCAGGTGATGCATATGCCCACTGTACAGCTCGACGATATCGCGTCGTCGCCCCGCCGCGCCGTAGACGCGCATAGCGCAACGCACCATGTCCTCGCGCGCCGTCTCTTGCCGCAGCCCCGACTCCACCAGCCATACCGCCGACTGCAGGTCATTTTCTTCTAGGGCGGCATTCGCGCCCCGAATCATGCAGTCGATATACTTCGATTCCATAATGCGCCTCATACGCAAAAAGTAGGTGGGATTACAGCCATTGGGAACATACAACGGGCCGGCGTAAAGCTGCTCGATCTTAAGGCACAGCTCGATCAGATGGGGCCCGCGCGCACCCGTGCGATTTCCCAAAACTTCGCGGCTTATCTGATCAAACAACCGCACGTCGGTCTTGACGTAATCGCCGTTAAGCCCAATGCACTCGTTTTGGATCAGCACACACGACTTGCCGTCCGGTGTCGGCCCCAAGGCCGAACGCAGGCGCGATATCGTCGAGTACAGATTGTTACGAGCGCTATTGAACTCGGCGTGGGGCCACAGCTCCATAGCCAGCGTCTCGCGGTCGACCAGCGCATCCATGCCCAGCGCAAGCCGCTCGGCAAGCGTCGCCGCTTTCTTGCGGCGCCACATCTTATCCGTGATGGGAAACCCGTCGCGCTCGGCGCGAAACGCCCCAAACATGCGAATCTCGATATGGCCAATCGCATCGACACCCTCGGCATCGCCGGCCTGGAACAGACGCTCGCCTTCGCCCTCAAAGTCGTCACGCAGCGAATACCGCGACAGCTCGCGCACCGGGAGCTTCTTTCGAATTCTAGCAGCCGGCTCACCCAGACAATGCATCGCAAGACGCGCAAACAGCCGATACGACGGATCCAAAATCCCTGGGCGGTTCATGGACATCCAGGCTGCAAGGTCGCTATCGCGGCCAGCGGAGGCCAAATGCAGCGCCACCATCCAAGCCTCGGCACCACCGACCTGCGTCCGACTCAAATCGAGCAGCTCTGCCTCTTCACGCACCGATACCATCGATGTATTGCGTAAGTACGCCGCGCGCTCTAGCAGCAGTGCGTTGTCGCGTATGTATCCAATCGATTCCTCGGCAAGCCTGAGCACCTGCACCGCACGGAATTTGGCATTGACCGGACGCCCCTCGACCAGCGACTGCCAGCCTTCCAGTATCAAGCCAAACAACTGGACTTGATTGTCACGCACACGCACGGCAAAACGGTCGAGCTCATTGAATGCCTGCTCGTCGGTCACCGGCATGCCGGCAAACAGGCGCCGCGCCGATAATACCATGCGCACCCAGATGGCGAGTGCTCGGATGTCACGCGCTTCGAGTGCCTCGAGCGTCAGGGCCATCTCGTCATCACGCTCGTCAGTCCCTGCATACGACCCATCAAATAGCTCCGTCAACATGCGGTCCGCCCGCACAAACGTCCTCGCGATATCGAGCTCACAATCGTAGGCCTTATCCGTTTTGAGCCCCGCGAGGATCTCACCACCCTTCGCCCGCTCGGTCAGCCCATGCTTTATCTCGACATGTGCGGACAGCATGTCGAGTGCGGCACAGGACGCCTCACTTTCCAACGCTGTATGACTTGCCGGAAGCCCCAGACCACTATCTCCATAACAGGCGGCCGTAAACGCGTGCGCCACCTTCCACGACACGGGATCGAGCTCGCAAATCGCTTGCTCGCCCGCACGCTCGATAATTGAGGCCATATACCGCGCGAGCTTTGTATTGGAGACGCTCACCGCCGCCAGATAGATGCCGAGCGCCTCGTCAGGCGTCGGCTCCGATGCCTTACCATCTGCCTCGGTCTTTCCCAGCGCCGCGCGGCAGACATCCACTCCATGCCCCGTCAGGGCCAGATCGACCCCATACTGCCCGGCAAGCTCCAACACCGCACTGCGGTCCAAAAACGCGTCGGCGAGGTCCATCGCGGTATCGCAGCGCCCCGCTTTAATCAATATACGCGCCGCCCGTACAACGAGTTCGGGGCGAATTTCGGCGACCAGCTTGCGCAATCGCAGGCGCGCGTTGTCCTCGGTACCCAAGCAGGTAAAGCTCCGGTCTGCCGGATCAACGCCAAAAATGGGATAATCGCGGACGAGATAGGACTGGTCAATCGCCGAAAGCCTAACACCGCAAGCCTCGAGCTCCGAAATATTGCCCTCACCCATTAAGACCATCAAGCATGCCACACTAAACAGGGCGTTGTTCTCGAGCGACGCCAGGTCAACAAGTGCCGCACCGTAGATATTGACGATCTCGTTTTCGAGCATCTGGGCAACGTCTCCCTGCCCGTATAGTCCCGACTGCATAGCCGAGACGAGCTCGGGCACGCCCTGCGTAAGCTGATAGAAGTCGAGCGATGTGCTGATCGAAAACGCCGATGCCCACGCCGAATACTCATAGGCATGCACCTTGAGCATCTGCGCGTTGACTTTAATCGAATCGCCCAGTCCATGAATCAGCTGGCGATTCGAGGGACGGCAGCTCATAAAGACCCCAACCCCCATAGCACGCAGGCTTCGGATTCGGTCGATCAGCTCCTCGGTCTCGCTCTGGCTGAGGTTAGGCACGTTATCGATTGCGATCAGGGAGTGCGGCTTGTCCTTAAGCTCTTCGGTAACGACCTCGAGCTGCATAAACACCTCGCGCCCAATGGCGCGGTCTGCCTCAATGATCCGCACGGGACCTCGCGTCGGATCGTTTTTAACCTCTTGGGCATACTGCAGCAGCACCGAGGTTTTCCCAAAGCCATCAGGCGCGTAGAGGACTACGATGCCGGCCTTTCGGCCCTTGGCGATAAGTTCGTTCATCAAGCGATCGCGCCGCACCGTATAACTACTGCCCAGCGGCATAAGCTCGAGGTCGTCCGTATTGCCCAAATCGTTAACCATGCCCGCTCCTCAACTCGACCACATGGACACCGTAACGCTAGACCATATGTATCGCTAGATGAATAGAGCGATGCTACGGTTTAGGATGTTTGTTGGTACGCAAATGGCAAGTTTTTGTTCAGCGTGGTCCGATTGAAACTTATCCCCCAACCAATCAGTCTTTGCGCAGGTCAATGCGCTTGCCAGCTTGTCCCATCCTTTGGCAGTGTACCTCAAATGAGCGCTGTTCAATTGTGTTGCGCAACTCACCTAGCGCCAGCTACCGTCTGCGACCTTTTCATAGCATTTATGCATAGTATCTGTTATGGAATGAATCATGCTGCACCAGACGCACCCGTCCAGTTCGCGGCCAGATTTTCGTCAAGCACACGGCGCGCGCTCAGCAAAAAGGCCCCCGCAAAGCGGAGGCCTTAGGCAAGGCTATGTCGAGCTGCAGGATTCGCGCTACTCGCAGAGCGAAAGGGCGGCCTCGTCGGCAACGACAACGCAGTTGGTGTGCAGCTGCAGAATCGAAGCCGGGCACTCGGGCGTAACCGGACCATAGCACATGTCATGCACGGCCTGAGCCTTGGCCTCGCCGTTGGCGACGACCAGGATCATGCGGGCATACATGATGGTCTGGGTACCCATGGTGTAGGCCTGACGGGGAACATCGTCGATGCTGTCGAACAGGCGGCTGTTGGCCTGAATGGTGCTCTCGGTGAGGTCGACGCAGTGCGTGCCCTTGGAGAAGTGGTCATCGGGCTCGTTGAAGCCGATGTGGCCGTTGTTGCCAATACCGAGCAGCTGCAGATCCGGGTAACCGGCCTCGGCGACAATCTTGTCGTACTCAGAGCAGGCAGCGGCGGCGTCGGGGTTGGAACCGTCGGGCACATGCGTGTTGTTCAGGTCGATGTTGATGTGATCGAAGAAGTTCTCACGCATGAAATAGTGATAGCTCTGGGGATCGTCGTGCGAAAGGCCGCGATACTCGTCCAGGTTGTAGGTGCTGACCTCGGCAAAGTCGACGTCGCCCTTCTCGTACCAAGCAGCGAGCTGCTTGTAGGCACCGATCGGGGTGGAGCCGGTGGCAAGGCCCAGCACACAGTCGGGCTTGAGGATAACCTGCGCCGAGATGATATTAGCGGCCTTGCGGCTCATATCCTCGTAGTCTTTAGCTTTAATGATCTTCATTACGCGTCCTTTCTCGTACAAGAGAGGCAAGGCTCCCTTACAAGCACTTGCCCGCGGCCCGCGTCGGCCGCAACCAACGTGTGCGGCCACCAGGGCGAGGTCGCGTAATGTATGTGTCTCGTGTCTAGCCGCGTCGAGGCCCCTGCCCGTCCACGGTGACCCGAAGCTGTTTAGCCTCGGACGTTTCCCATCTTGCCACGGAGGGCGTCCTCTTTCAAGGGCGCCCTCCGTAAACGTGTTTGAATTGTAGGCTAATGGCCACGTGCACTTGCTAGCGCTCGCGAGCAACGATGAGCTGGTCCATCTCTTCGACATGCACACCAACGGAGCCCTTGATACTCGAGAACTCAACGGAGTTGCACACCAAGATGGGAACCGTCACATCGTAGCCCTCGGCAGCAATTGCCTCGCGATCGAACTCAATGAGTACATCGCCCTTATGGACGATGTCACCCACTTGCGCATGTACGGTAAAGTGCTTGCCCTCGAGCTGAACAGTGTCCAAGCCAACGTGGATGAGCACGTCCAAGCCATCGACCGTGTTGAGCGCAACGGCGTGTCCCGTGGGAAAAATGGCCTCGACCTTGGCGTCTGCCGGCGCAATCACGCGCGTACCCGTAGGCTGAATCGCCACGCCCTGGCCCAAAAGGCCGGTGGCAAATGTCTGGTCATTGACCTCGGACAACGGAATGACGTCGCCCGAGATGGGAGCATCCAGCGTAAGGACTCGACCACGCATACCAAAAGACCTTAGGACTTTAGTGAACATGCTCCCCCTCGGACATACCAATCGACCAAAATAGCCTTAACAGTTTACCACTTGGCACTCGTTTTTGACCATTAGGGAAGTTCGCGCTTGACAACCTCGACGATGTCGTCGACAACGCGCTGGGTCAGCTCGTGCGTCTCGGCCTCGGCCATAACGCGGACCAGCGGCTCGGTACCGCTCGAGCGCACCAAGATGCGGCCGCGACCATTGAGCTCCTTCTCGGCGGCAGCGACGGCATCCCAGATCTGTCTCTTATACACATCTCCGAGCCC
>URWS01000008.1 GCA_900551605.1 uncultured Collinsella sp.
GTAAGATATTGCGCTGTCCGTTTTGTGTTTAGCAAAGATATAGTTTGCATAATCTGGTCTAATCCCTGCTCTATTTAAATAAAGTTGCACGTAAATGGCGTAGATATACCTGAACTGGGCTTCTTTACGCTGAGCGGGTAAAATCGACCGTTCGCCGCTTAGGTATTTCCAAAATGAATAAAATGAGCGATAAAGAGAATATAAACCCTAATAAACTCGCGTATCGCACGGACGCGGGTTATTAATGGGTTGTAGGCCTTTTACAGAAAGGATTCCAGCAATGTCTAAGCCTCTTGGCAAGCCCGATCGTATTGTCGTCGCCCTCGGCGGCAACGCCCTCGGCAACAACCCCGTCGAGCAGATCGAGGCCGTGAGCAACACCGCCCACGCTCTCCTCGGCCTCATCGAGCAGGGCAACGAGATCATCATCACCCACGGCAACGGCCCGCAGGTCGGCATGATCCAGAACGCCTTCGCCGCCGCCCACGACGCCATCGGCACCCCCGAGATGCCGCTGCCCGAGTGCGGCGCCATGTCCCAGGGCTACATCGGCTATCACCTGCAGCAGGGCATCGGCCGCGAGATGCACAAGCGCTACAAGCGTTGGCACGCCGCCACCGTCGTCACCCAGATCGAGTGCGATCCCGACGATCCCGCGTTCAAGAACCCGACCAAGCCGATCGGCCCCTTCTACACCGAGGAGCAGGCCAAGGAGTTCATGGCCGAGGATCCCTCCAAGGTCTTCGTCGAGGATTCCGGCCGCGGCTGGCGTCGCGTCGTCGCCTCCCCCGATCCCAAGAAGATCGTCGAGGCCGACTCCATCCTCAACCTGCTCGACAACGAGTTCATCGTCATCGCCTGCGGTGGCGGCGGCATCCCCGTCGTCCGCGACTACGAGAACAAGGGCTGCTACAAGGGCGTTCCCGCCGTCATCGACAAGGACCTGGGCGGCGAGCTGCTGGCCGAGGACTGCGACGCCGACGTCCTGTTCCTGCTGACCGCCGTCGAGCACGTCGCCATCAACTTTGGCAAGCCCAACCAGGAGGAGCTCGAGGACCTCACCGCCGACGAGGCCGAGCGCCTGGCCGACGAGGGTCAGTTCGGCAAGGGTTCCATGGAGCCCAAGGTCCGCGCCGCCATCAAGTTCGCCCGCTCCCGCAAGGGCCGCACCTGCATCATCGGCGCCCTGGACAAGGCCGCCGAGACCATGGCCGGCCTCTCCGGTACCCGCATCCACGAGTAGCCCCTACTCCGTTGCCTCTCCCGTGGGCGCCAGGCAAAGCGCCCACAAACTAGCCTCTCTTCATGAGCCCCGCGGTCCGCTCCGACTGCGGGGCTTTTGCTATTCACCTAGTCATTGGGGACGTTCTTAAACGACTAGTCAAACAAGAACGTCCACAACGACTACTCATTTAAGTCTGTCCCCAATGACTGCGGAAAGCGCATCTCACACCGGCACATGGCTTTCGGGTCCTTTCTCCGTGCTCCCTATAAGTTCGGCTGGACTCCCCGCAACCTGTTCCGAGTTGGCGGAACGAGCGCGACGTGGAGTGTCATTCTTTACCGTGTTAGACTAGACGCAGGGAAAGGAGGAGGACATGGATGCTCGCGTCAAGCAGCTTGTAAATATGATCGAGGACGCTCAGCCTGTCGCTGTCGCGGTACTTGCCAAGCGTCTCGAGGTAAGCGAGCGCGCCGTGAGAAACTATATCCATCGCGCAAACGACAACCTTGCAGGGGTTGCACGCATCGTTGGCAGCAAGGGGCAGTATCGTATCGATGTTGCACGTGCAGATGAGCTTGCTCGCTTGCTAGACGGTGCGGCTCAGGCCCATCCGGGCATTCCTGATACGCGCGACGGCCGTGTGTCCTTCCTTCTTAACGACCTCCTCATGCGGTCCCAGTGGGTGACGATTGAGGAGTATGCGGATTTACTCTACGTTTCGGCGCGAACTCTGTCCAATGACATGCGTCTGGTAGAGCAGAAACTCGCCCAATTTGACTTAACGCTCGAAAAGCGCCCACGCTACGGAATCCGCGTTGCGGGCGGGGAGTCGCAACGGCGCCTGTGCCTGGCCTCGCTGGTGAGGCCCGTGTTGCCCGACACCGACGATGCAAAGCTCGCCGAGCGCCTGCGGGCCATCGCCGCATGTGTGGACGATGCCCTGACGGCCTCGCCCGTCACGGTGAGCTCGCTGGCATCCCGCAATCTCATCATGCATCTTTACATTGCTCTTGGCCGCATCGAGCAGGGCTGCTATGTCCCAGCTGCAGAATCGGACGTTCAAAAACTGGAGGGAACGCGCGAATACGCCGCGGCTTTCCAGATTGCCGCAAACATCAAGGATGCCCTGGGCGTGAGCATGCCCCGAGAAGAGGTTGCCTTTATCGCAATCCATTTGCTCGGCAGGGGCACGGGCGTGCCCGAGAAGGGCTCTGCCGTTATCTCGGACGAGATGTGGGAGATTGCTTCCGAGATGGTACGTGCGGTCAACGATGAGTTTAGGTTTGACTTTAGCGGCGATCTTGAACTTCGCATGAACCTTGCTCGGCATATCGGCCCTCTGGGCTATCGCCTTGAATATCACATGCATATGGATAACCCCATGCTGCCCGATATCAAGACGAGGTTTCCGTTGGCCTATTCGATGGCAGCTGGCACCTCGCAGGTACTCGAGCGTCATTTTGGCAGCCAGCCCTCTGATGAAGAGCTCGGCTACATCGCCATGGCATTTGCCCTGGCCCTCGAGCAGCAAGCCGACCAGCCGCGTCGCAAACGCATCCTGATCGTGTGCGCCTCGGGAGCGGGAAGCGCCCGTATGCTCGAGCACTAGTACCGCAAGCAGTTTGGCATGTATATCGATTCGATTGAGACATGCGATGTCGCCCGCGTGGGAACGTTCGATTTTTCGCATATCGACTACGTGTTCACAACGGTGCCGCTCAACGTCAAGTTGCCCGTGCCCGTCCGCGAGGCCGATTTCTTCTTGGAGACGAGCGATGTCAACGCTATCCGCAAGGTGCTGAGCGACGACACTGCGCAATCGGACTCCGTGAGCTCTTTCTTTAGCCGTGCCCTGTTCTTCAACCGCGTTGAGGCGTCGTCGAAGCAGGCCGTTCTCCGATATCTCTCCGAGCGCGCCGTCGAGAGCGGCCGTGTCGATGCCCAGTTTGCCCAAGAGGTCGCCGAGCGCGAGAGCGCGAGCGCCACCTCGTTTGGCAATGGGGTAGCCATGCCCCATGGGATGCATCCCTTGAGCGCCGAGGCCTTTGTTACCGTGGGCCTGCTCGAACATCCCATTCTTTGGGATGAATACGGCCATGAGGTCGATATCGTCTTTATGGTGTCGTTTGCCCGGTCGGGCGGCGATGAGGCGCGGATCTTGAGCTCACTGCTCGCCGAGATCTTTATGGACCGCCAGGGGGTCGAGCGCCTACGCGAGCGCCGGTCCTGGCATGAGCTGATGGCGCTTGTGCAAGCGCATACGGCTTAAGACTTCTTTTGTCGATGACCCTGTCAGTCTACCTGCAATAAACCTCGAGGATTGCGGGCGGGAGATAGGCGTTTCGAATATTCAAGTACAAACCAAACATCACGGGAGAGGAGACCGTTATGGACGATCAGGGAACCGAGATGGTTTCGTTTCAGCTGGTCGCTGCAGCGGGAGAGGCACGCAGCCTTGCCTTCGAAGCCCTTGAAAAGGCAAAGGCGGGGGATTTTGACGCCGCCGCCAAACTCATGAAGCAGTCAAAGGATGCGGGAATCAAGGCTCACCACATCCAAACGCAGCTGCTTTCGACTGAGGCAGCGGGCGAGCATCTGTCGGTGGATGTGTTGCTGGTCCATGCTCAGGACCACCTCATGTGCTCCATGCTTGCTCAGGAGCTCGTGCAGGAGCTGATCTGCCTGTATGAGCGCACTGCAACCAAGAACGCCTAGCGGCGTGCGGTGACTATCCAACCAATCAATGCGAAGGGAATCCCTTATGAAGATCCTTCTTGTTTGCGCAGCTGGTCTGTCTACAAGCATTCTGATGAAGAAACTCGAGAAATATGCGGAGCAAAACGGCATCGAGCTCGATATCGATGCGGTGGGTATCGGCGAGTATCAGGAGACGTGCGCCAATTTTGACGTGCTGCTCTTGGGGCCGCAGGTGTCCTACCAGCTCAACACCGTCAAGCAGGGGAGCGGTAAGCCGACCGCGGTCATCCCCGCACAGGACTACGGCATGGGCAACGCCGCCAACGTGCTGGCACTCGCCCAGTCGCTGTTGGGTTAGGAGGCAACCATGGAGAAGTTCATGACCCTGCTTCAGGAAAAACTGACCCCTATCGCCAATTTCTGCGGCACCGAGCGCCACTTTGCCTCCATGCAAAAGGGCTTTATGAGCGCGATCAGCTTCATCTTGGTATCTGCCGTCTTTATGATCCTCGCCAACCCGCCGGTCACGGCCGACCTGGTGGCGCAGGGCGGGTTCTGGTCCGTCTTTGGCCCTTGGCTCGATTTTGCCACGGCCAATAAGCTCACGCTGCTCATTCCCTTCAACATGACGATGGGCATACTGTCGGTGATCGTGACGTTCGCAATCGCCTATAACCTGGCGGGCACCTACAAGATGCCCAAGCTTAACGCCGGTATGACCTCGCTGGTGATGTTCCTGATCGCCGCGGCGCCGTCGTCCTACTACCAGCTTGCTGACGAGTCCGTGCTCCAGGCGGTCCCCTGCACCTATCTGGGTGCGCAGGGCCTGTTTACCGCCATCATCGTTGCCTTGGTCTCCGTCGAGGTCACGCGCTTCTGCCAGACCAAGGGCATCACCATCAAGATGCCCGATGGCGTGCCGCCGTTTTTGTCCGAAACCTTTGGCGCCATCGTACCTATGCTCGCCAACATCCTCATCTTCTTTGGCGGCAACCTGCTGATCCAGATGATCGATCCCGCGCTGTCCATCCCCTCGGTTATCGAGAAGCTGCTCGCTGCCCCGCTTTCCGTCGCAGTTGACTCTGTGCCCGGCGCACTGCTTATCTGCTTCATGACGCTGCTGTTTTGGTGCTTTGGCGTCCACGGCAACATGATCGTAATGCCCATCACCGCCCCGGTCACGCTTGCCGCCTTTGCCGCCAACGCCTCGCTCTATGCTGCCGGGCAGCCGCTTGAGTTCCACCCGGCGCTCATGTCGTTGGTCATCAACCTCATTGGCGGCACGGGTAATACGTTCTCTTTTGTGGCGCTCTGCGCGTTTAGGGCAAAGTCGCAGCAGCTCAAGGCATTTGGCAGGGCATCGATCGTGCCGAGCTTCTTCCGTATCTCCGAGCCCGCGATCTTCGGCGCGCCCATCATCTTCAACCCGATCCTCATGATTCCGTTTGTGCTAGGCGGCATGATCTCGGCCCTGCTGTATTGGGGTGCGGTCTCACTGGGTCTTGTCTCTAACTTCTACATCTTGGTGAGCGGCACGTTCCCCATCTTCGTTCAGGGCTTTGTCCAGTGCCTCGACCCGCGCATCTGGGTGTTTACGATCGTTTTGATCGTGGTCATGGCTGTGGTCTGGTACCCGTTCTTTAAGGTGTACGATAACCAGCTCCTGGCTCAGGAGCAGGAGAACGCCGCGGCAGCTTCTGCCGAGGATGCTGAGTAGCATGAGTTACTTTGACAGAACGTCTGCCGCCGGTATGCCCGAGGGCTTTTTGTGGGGTGGTGCCCTCGCCGCCAACCAGGCCGAAGGGGGCTGGAACGAGGGCGGCCGCGGCATGTCGCACTCCGACCTGATCCCACAGGGTTCCGACCGCTGGGATGTAATGTTTGGCAGGCAAAAGCCCGTGGACGATCCGGACAGGCTGTATCCATGCCGCTGGGGCAACGACTTCTTCCATCATTGGCACGAGGATGTCGAGCTCTTTGCCGAGATGGGCTTTAAGTGCCTGCGTCTTTCAATTTGCTGGAGCCGTATTTTTCCCACAGGGATGGAGACCGAGCCCAACGGCGAGGGCTTGGAGTTTTACCGTCAGGTATTCGAGGCGCTGCGCGAGCATGGAATCGAGCCGCTTGTGACGCTGTCGCACTACGACTATCCGTTGGCTCTGGTCGAGCGCTATGGTGGCTGGCAAAGCCGAGAGATGATCGAGCGGTATGCGCACTACGTCGAGACCGTCGGACGCGCGTACCAGGGCCTCGTGCGTTATTGGCTTACGTTCAACGAGATCAACAGCGTGGCGCTGTCCTATCTCAACGCGGGTGTCACGCTCGAGGATGAGCGTGACCGTGCAGCCGTGACCGCGGCGTTCTCGCACCATATGTTTATGGCGAGCGCTCGCGCTGTCGAGATTCTGCACAAGATCGATCCCGCAAACAAGGTGGGTTGCATGGTCGCTGCCGGTGCGACCTATCCGTACCGTTGTGCGCCCGAGGACGTATGGCTTGCGTATGAGGAGGACCGCGGCCGCTACTTCTACACAGACGTGATGGCTGCGGGCGCCTATCCTGCTTGGAAGCTGCGTGCACTCGAGAAAGAGGGTGTTCACGTGCCCTTTGAGCCGGGCGATACGGAGTATCTGGCAGAGCATACGGTCGACTTCATCTCGTTCTCGTACTATTGCTCGCGCTTGGTGTGCGCCGATGATCAGGTGATCGCCGAGAAGGCGGAGGGCAACGTGTTCCCGACGTTGCGCAATCCGTACCTCAAGGATAAAGAGACTGCCTGGAAGTGGCAGATCGATGCGCTGGGTTTGCGCGTGACGCTTGCCGGCTACCACGATCGTTACCATCTTCCGCTCTTTATCGCCGAGAACGGTGTGGGCGGACTCGATGCGCTGGAAGACGGCAAAGTCCACGATGCGTATCATATTGATTACCTGCGAAGGCATATTCTTGCGCTGCGCGATGCAATTGTCGAGGACGGTGTTGACCTGATGGGATACACGCCGTGGGGCTGTATCGATTTGGTGTCGGCCTCGACGGGGCAGATGAAGAAGCGCTATGGCTTTGTTTATGTTGATGCCGATGATATGGGCAAAGGCACGTTCGATCGCTACCGAAAGGACAGCTTCTGCTGGTACCAAAAGGTCATTGCATCAAATGGCGAGGACTTGAGTTAACTCTTGCAGGTCTGTTGCCCCCGCGGTCCGCTTCGGCCGCGGGGGCTTTTGTTATTGAGGCGGCTGTTCATGAGGAGCATTGCAGGCTGCGGAAACCCGGCACTTGGGGACGTTCCTTTCCTGCCGCAGCTTGGGACAGTCCTTAAAGGCCGCATCGATCAACTGCGGAAAGCACATCCCAGAATGAGCGTCCAACATGGGGTGCGGTTTCCCTTGAGGCCCTCAATCGGAAAATGCATCCCGGATTATTGTCGAAAAGCGGTCCCTAGTTTCCCAAACGGGCCGCTAACGGAAAGCGCACCCCGCTATTGGGCCCCAAAGCAGGATGCGCTTTCCGTGCTGGCAGTTCCAAGCAGTTCGGGATGGCCCTTTTCGTCTGCTCTCGGCCGGCGTCCGTAAGACTGTCCCCGACGACCACTCATTTAAGTCTGTCCCCAATGAGTGCCCAATGACTAGTAGTAGGCCCACATGGCTTCGGCTTCATTGAGGACCTCTACGACGCCCCAGCGGCGGGCGCTGCGGCTGGCCGAGTTGGGATCGAAGACTCCAATCTGGTCGGCGTCGTCAATACCGTAAAGCACAATGTAGTGGCCCACGTTGGTAAAGGTGCCCGGCCGAACGGCGGCGATGACGGGCGCTCCCGAACGCAGCGCCTGAGTCATCGATTCGCGATTGTTATGGAGCTCCGTTCCGTTAAGTCCCAACTGCCACGCGCCGCTCGTCATAAACGACCATTCGGTTGCACCGGTGGGGGCGTAATTGCCCGCCTCGGAAAGCGCGCACATATCGACGGGGGTCATATCGGTGCGTCCCGTCTTAAAGATATAGACCATGGTGAGGCACGTGGGCCCGCAGGCATTTTGGCGGATGGTGCCGCCGGCGTAAGACAGCTCCGACCACGCAGGGTCGATCTGATAGATATGGGGCATCGTGCCGGCTTGCCATTGCGAGCGTGGGGTCGAAAAGGCGAAAGAATAACCGGGCGCGACGGGGGCCTTGAGCAGCTTGTCCTCGGCGGTGGGCTCGAGACCGGCCGAGCCGTGGGACATACAGGAGCTCATAAACACAAAGACCAGACAGGTGAGGATAGAGCACAGTGCGAGGCGAAGTCGACGAGCCGGCAGGGCGGGGGCATTCACGTGCGATGTCGAGCGGTAGGGCTTGCCGTCGCGTCCACCTTGGGGATGCGAAAAGAAGCGGTTGATATGGATGCCGGGCTGACGTGCGCCGTTGCGGCGCAGTTGCGGAACCTCGGCTTGATGCTGTCGAGTGCGCGCGCCTAAGCGGCTGTCTTGCTGCGCGCTTGTGCCCGTGCGCGGACGGCCACTTTGCCGTGTTTTGCTTGCCTGCTGCCGAGACGAAGGCCTGGGTTGCTCTTGAGGACGTTGCGGATTGCTGCTTGTGGCACTTCCGGGCGTCGGCGTGGTACGGCCAGCAAGGCGAACGCTTTGTCGCCGTTGATCACCGTCGTTGTATCCGTATGCCATTCGTACCGCCTTGTCTCATGTATAACCTGTCCATCCTACAAAAAAGATGTGCAACAAATGGGTCCGCGCGTCAAAAGCTCGGTAAACGGTACGAAAGGCGCAAAACACACGGCCTCAAAAACATCTCTATATGCGTCCGATGAGCGTACGCCCGTCGGACGGGCGGCAACAATGAGCGGCAAACCGTGCCGTTCGTCCCAAAAACGGCGCCGCTCGTTTTGCAGTTCTGCCTTCGGTCGAGCTACAAGCGGAGCTGCTGCGCCAAGGCCGTATCTTAAAGCCACGAAATAAAAGAGCGCGGCAAAACAGACCGCGCAAGGGGTGACGTCAAGGGGCGTCAAAAAGGAAAGGAGGGGAACAATGGCGGACAAGAACGCAGAAGTTGCAGTCGAGGATAACGGCGGCATGAAGAAAACGCTTTCGCTCTGGAACTTCTTCACCATCGGTTTCGGTGCCATCATCGGTACCGGTTGGGTTCTGCAGGTCGGCGACTGGATGGTCGTGGGCGGCGGTCCCGTTCCCGCTATGATCGCATTCCTCTTGGGTGCAATCTTCCTCGTGCCCGTCGGAGCTGTTTTCGGTGAGCTCACGGCTGCTATCCCCATCTCGGGCGGCATCGTCGAGTATGTCGATCGTAGCTTTGGCCGTACGCTGAGCTACATCACCGGTTGGCTTTTGGCCCTGGGCAACGGCATCCTGTGCCCGTGGGAGGCCATCGCCATTTCGACCCTCGTGTCCGAGATGTTCGGCAGCCTGCCCGGTCTTGAGTGGCTGCGCGCCGTTAAGCTCTACACCATCCTGGGCGCCGACGTTTACCTGTTCCCGACGCTGATCGCGCTCGGCTTCGCAGCCTACGTCATCTTCCTCAACTTCCGCGGTGCCAGCTCGGCCGCCAAGCTCCAGGCCTTCCTGACCAAGGCTCTGCTCTGCGGCATGCTGCTCGCCATGGGCGTCTCGCTGTTCACCGGCTCGCCGGACAACGCCATGCCCGTGTTCTCCCAGGTCACCGGCGCTGGCGGCGGTAAGGCCGCTACCGAGGGCACCAGCCTGTTCGCCGGCATCGTGTCGGTCCTGGTTCTGACCCCGTTCTTCTACGCCGGTTTCGACACCATTCCTCAGCAGGCTGAGGAAGCAGCCGAGGGCCTCAACTGGAACAAGTTCGGCAAGATCATCTCCCTGGCCCTGCTGGCCGCCGGCGGCTTCTACATGGTCTGCATCTACTCGTTCGGCACCATCCTCGACTGGCATGAGTTTGTTAAGAGCCCGGTTCCCGCGCTTGCCTGCCTCAAGGGCATCAACATGCTTCTGTACCTGGCCATGCTCGTCATCGCCACGCTTGGACCCATGGGCCCGATGAACTCCTTCTACGGCGCCACGAGCCGCATCATGCTCGCCATGGGCCGCAAGGGCCAACTGCCCGAGAAGTTCGCCGAGGTCGACCCCAAGTCCGGCGCTCCCAAGCTCGCTTGCGTCGTTCTGGGCGTTATCACCGTCATTGGTCCGTTCCTAGGCAAGAACATGCTCATCCCTCTGACCAACGTGTCGGCCCTCGCCTTCATCTTCTCCTGCGGTATGGTCGCCCTCGCCTGCCTGCGCATGCGCTTCACCGAGCCCGACCTGCCTCGTCCCTACGAGGTGCCCGGCGGCAAGTTTGGCATCGGCCTCGCTATCGCTGCCTGTGCCATCATCATCGGTCTGCTCGTGATTCCGTTCTCTCCCGCCTCCCTCAACATGGTGGAGTGGAGCATCGTGATCGGCTGGTTGGCTATTGGCCTGGCCCTCATGGCTTTCACCAATTCCCGCAAAAAGTAACGCCTAGCCGGGGCGGATCGGGTGCGCGGGGCCCTCTCTCCCGCGCACCGAACCCGGCACCACTTGGGTAGCTTTGTGAGGCCTTAACCCAACACGGCCTCGCCCACTATATGGATCCATAAGGAGGAACCATGTCCACTAAGTATGCAATCGTTGGCGGCAAGCTCATCGACGGTACCGGTGCCGAGCCGGTCGAGAACTCCCTCGTTCTCGTCGACGACAACGGCAAGATCGAGTACGCCGGCACTATGCAGGACCTTCCCGAGGGCGTTGAGGTTATCGATGCCGCCGGCAAGACCGTCCTTCCCGGCCTGATCGACACCCACCTGCACTTCTCGGGCAACCTGACCGACGATGACACCGATTGGGTCATGCAGCCGCTCCTCGAGAAGCAGGCCGTCGCCGTCAAGCAGGCCTACGACTGCCTTACCCACGGCCTCACCACCGTCTGCGAGATCGGCCGCTTTGGTATCCAGATCCGTGACTGCATCGACAAGGGCGTCTTTAAGGGCCCGCGCGTTCTGGCCACCGGCCTCGGTTTCTGCCGCGTTGCCGGCCACGGTGACTCCCACCACTGCACCCAGGAGCTCAACAAGGAATCCCATCCCTGGGGCGACCAGGTCGACGGTCCTTGGGATCTGCGCAAGGCCGTCCGTCGTCGCCTGCGCGAGAACCCCGATGCCATCAAGATCTGGGCTACCGGTGGCGGCATCTGGCGCTGGGACTCCGGTCGCGACCAGCACTACTGCTCCGAGGAGATTCAGGCCGTGGTCGACGAGGCAAAGATGGTCGGCATCCCCGTGTGGAGCCACTGCTACAACAACCACGCCGCTGCCTACGATTCCGTTCGCTTTGGCTGCGAGCAGCTGATTCACGGTTTCGATATCGATGAGCGCACCATGGACCTCATGGCCGAGCAGGGCACCTTCTTCACCCCGACGATCGCCTTCCTGCCCACCTGGTACGCCACCTATCCGCCCGTCTACGTCCCCGAGCTGCACGATAAGTACGAGGGCACCCTGGTCGAGAAGGAGCTGCAGCGCAACTACGACTGCCTGCGCGAGGCCAAGAAGCGCGGCGTCGTCATGACGATCGGCTCCGACTCCTTCTCCTTCGTCACCCCGTACGGCACCTGCTCCATCGAGGAGATGTACGAGTTCGTCGACAAGATCGGCTTCACCCCGGTCGAGACCATCACCTGCGCCACCCTCAACGGTGCCAAGATGTGCCACATCGAGGACGAGACCGGTTCCATCGAGGCCGGCAAGTGCGCCGACCTGCTGGTCGTCAACGGTGACGTCGCCGCCGACATCCACGTGCTCAACACCGACAACATGGACGTCATCATGAAGGACGGCTGGATCGTCGAGGCTGGCACCTTTGGCGAGGCCAACAAATACAGCGCCTAAACTACCGTTCATCGACGACTGGATGTAAAACACAGTATTTGATTGCATAATGCAATGGAGAGGGTCGCTTGCGGCCCTCTTTATTGCTATGGGTGCGATAGATAAAAGGGGATGACGGTGGATTTAAACAGGCTGATTCTGGGCAAGAGCTACAACTCTACCAAGGTCTTTCGTACGGCCCAGCATGTGGTCCAGGCCATCCTGCTCGGTATTGTCGTTCCGCTGCTTATCCTGCTGCTCATCTGGGATCTAACCGATAATCCCAATCCCGTTCCGGCCGTTGTCGTCATTGCCGGCTTGGTCATGCTGTGCTTCTTCTTCTCGTACGTCTTTGTCGTTCCCGACGACCTCACATCGAGCGCAACCGACCGCACGCTCGCCATCGCTTCAAAAATATTCGCCTACACGTCGCGCGGCCTTACGCCCGAAGCTGCCCTGGGCGCCTCTAAGATCATCCTGTCCGAAACTATCGCCTCTGCCATCTGCTTTACCGACGGCAAGCAGGTGTTGGCAAGCTGGGGCGAGGACTCGGCAAAATGCCCCGCGGGCACCCCGGTGGTGCTGCGGACTACGCTCAACGTGATCAACAGCGGTGAGCAAAGCGTGTTCTCGCGCGATGCCTCGACCGAGACAGGTGGCTACTTTCCGCGCCTGCGCGCCGGTATTGTCGCACCGCTTACCGTGCGCGGGCATTGCGTGGGCACGCTCGAGCTGTATTATCCCCGTCTGAGCAGCATCGATATGCGCCAGACGGCGCTTGCCTCGGGCTTTGCCGACCTCATTTCCACGCAGCTTGCGAGCTTTGAGCTCGAGCGCCAGGACGAGCTTACGGCCCGCGTGGAGCTGCGCGCCTTGCAATCGCAGGTCGATCCTCATTTTCTGTTTAACGCCATCAGCACCATCGTGTCGCTCGTTCGAACCGAGCCCGACAAGGCGCGATCGCTGCTGATCGACTTCTCCAATTACTATCGTCAGACGCTTTCTGATTCCGATACGCTCACCACGCTCGAGCACGAGGTGGAACAGGGTACTCGTTATATCAATCTTATGCAGGCCCGGTATGGCGACGGCCGTTTGCGCGTCTCGGTCGATATCGACTTTGAGGTGCGCGATTGCATGGTGCCGCCGTTTATCTTGCAGCCGTTGCTCGAAAACTGCATCAAACACGCGCAGCGCGAGACCGAGCCGCTTTCTATTCGTGTTAGGGCTTTCGAGACCGATGACGGTTTGGAGATCATCGTCGAGGACGATGGCATCGGTATGAGCGAAGAGGTCTGCGCGCATCTGTTTGAGCAGCATCGCCTGGAGGAGCCCGAGAGCATTACCGCCGACGGCTCCATCAAACGAGGCTGCGGCTTGGCGCTCTTCAACGTGCTTCAGCGCATCCATTTCTTTTACGGAGAAGATTCTGGCATGCGCGTGAAGTCCCAGGAGGGCGTTGGCACGCAGGTCATCGTCGAGCTGAACGGCGAGCCGCATGAGCCGGCGCCGTTGACGGCGTAGCACGCGGTTGGATTGAGAGAAAAAGAGGGGAAGCACATATGTCCGAAGGCTGGAACATCTTGGTGGTTGATGACGAACCTCCCATTAGGGCCGAGCTACGCTATCTGTTGGAAAAGGATACGCGTGTGGGCCAGATTGCCGAGGCGGGCAATGTCACCGAAGCCGTGGAGTCGATTCTGTCGAACAAGCCCGACGTGCTATTTTTAGACATTACCATGCCCGGTCGCTCGGGAATTGAGCTTGCCGAGACGCTGCAGAAC
>URWS01000009.1 GCA_900551605.1 uncultured Collinsella sp.
GCGGCGGGGTCGGGGCGATAGGCGAGGGGGTCGTCCGCCTTGGCTTGCGGCGTATCGAGGGAACCGGTCTGCTCAAAAGCGGGCTGGCTATCGCTCGCGGTTGTTTGCTCAACGGGTGCACCGCACGAGGTGCAGAACTTGGCATCATCTGCAAGAAGCTTGCCGCACGAGGCGCAATACCGAGACATTGCCACTCCTTTCGCCACATTTCAATGCAATACGACGATTATACCCAGCGTCCAAAATTCCCCATCATAAGTTGCGGTGAAATAGGGACTGTTTGGCGGTCTCGGAGCTTCAATCAGTCCCTATTTCACCGCAACTTTGGAAAGGCACCTTTAGCCATTGGGGACGCACCGAGCACTGGGGTATCATGGCTTGGTTGCTATAATTCGCATTTACGCGCCTTGTAGGAAGGGGCTGCGCCCATGGCTTTTGAGCCCGCTCAACATAGCTTTATCACGCTCGAGGGCGTCGATGGCGCCGGCAAGTCCACGCAGGCGCGCCTGCTTGTCCGCGCTCTTGAACTCGCTGGCTACCAGGTTGTGAGCCTGCGCGAGCCGGGCGGTACCGCCATCAGCGAAAAGATTCGCGCCTTGCTGCTCGACCCCGCCAATACGGCGATGGGCGACACCTGCGAGCTGCTGCTCTACGAGGCAGCGCGTGCCCAGCTGGTGCACGAGGTCATCGCCCCCGCCCTTGCGGCCGGCAAGGTGGTCCTGTGCGACCGTTTCTACGATTCCACGACCTGCTATCAGGCGTTTGCCGATGGCCTCGACCGTCAGATGGTACGCGATGCCAACAACCTGGCTGTCGCCGGTACGCATCCGGCGCTCACGCTCGTCTACCACATCACACCCGAGCAGGCGGCGCTACGCATGGCAGCCCGTGGCGCGGCAGATCGCATGGAGGCAAAAGGCATGGCCTTCCAAGAGCGCGTCTACCAGGGATTTTGCGCCATTGCCGCCGAGGAACCAAACCGCGTAAAGCTCATCGACGCGACCGCGTCCATCGAGGACGTCTTCGCGCAGACGGTCGAGCAGGTTCGCGCCTACGGCCTCGACATTCCGCAAGATGTCGTCGCCGCCGCGCTTGCCAAGGAGGCCGAGTAACATGGCCCCCGCTCAGGCAAGCCTGCTGGCCAAGCTCGACACCCAAGAGCGCGTGCGCGACTTTTTGACCAATGCCGTCGCCAGCGGTCGCGCATCGCACGCCTACCTGTTTTTGGGCGCGCCCGGAGCGGGCAAGCTCGACGCCGCGTGGGCGCTCGCCCAAGCCTTCCTGTGCGAGCAGGATGGCTGCGGCTCATGCGATAGCTGCGTGCGCGTCGCCCGCCATACGCACCCCGACGTGCACTATTACACGCCCGAGAGCGCCACGGGCTACCTCATCGCCCAGACCCGCGAGCTGCTCGACGACGTGCCTCTGGCGCCCATTCGTGCCAAGGCCAAGGTCTACATCATCGACCGTGCCGAGCAGCTGCGCGCCAACACCGCCAACGCACTGCTCAAAACACTCGAGGAGCCGCCCGAGGGCGTTATGTTCATCCTGCTGGGCACCTCGGCAGACGTGATGTTGCCCACCATCGTGAGCCGCTGCCAGTGCGTGCCGTTTCGGCTGGTATCGCCCGCCGTCGCCGCGCAGGCCGTGAGTCGCGCCACCGGTCAGGACCCTGCGCGTTGCCGCATGGCCGTCGCCGTAGCGGGAAGCCCCACGCGTGGCATCGAGTTCCTCAAGAGCGCCGAGCGCCAGGACGCCCGCCGTCAAATGGTCCGCGCCATCGATTCGCTTATCGCCGCCGACGAGGCCGACGTGCTCAGCCGCGCCAAGTCACTCATCGTCGCCGTTAAGGCGCCGCTCGCCGAGGTCAAGTCCACGCAGGAAAAGGTGCTCGAACAAAACGCCGACTACCTGTCGCGTGGAGCATTGAAGCAGCTTGAGGACCGCAACAAGCGCGAACTCAACGCGCGCGAGCGTTCGGGTATCATGGAAGCGCTGGCGAGCGCGCGGACGCTCATGCGCGATGTGCTGCTGACGCTTCAGGACGAGGCAGCCGACGTGGTGAACGAAGACGTGCGCGACACGATCGGTCGGCTTGCCGCCGCGACCAATGTTGCGGGTGCCACCCGGGCGCTCGAGGCAGTCGCGACCGCCGAGCGCAACATCGCCAGAAACGTTACTCCCCAGCTGGCCATCGAGGTCATGCTGTTCGATATCAGGAAGGCACTGAAATGCCGTTAGTCGTACCCGTTAAGTTTACCTACGCCTCGCGCGACCTGTGGTTCGATCCGCAGGATTTGGATATCCTCGAGGCCGATTATGCCATTTGCTCCACCGAGCGCGGAACCGAGATCGGCCTGGTCACGGCCGATCCCTTTGAGGTGCCGCAAGACGAGATTGGCCAGCCGCTCAAGCCCGTGCTGCGCGTGGCGAGCGACATCGACCTGCAGCTTGCCGACGACCTGGCCATCCAAGGCGACGAGGCCATGGTCGACTTCCGCCGCCTGGTCAAGGAGCTCGACCTCGAGATGAAGCCGGTCGGCGTCGAGTACCTGTTTGGCGGCGAGAAGGCCGTGTTCTACTTTGCGGCCGAGGAGCGCGTCGATTTTCGCCAGCTCGTCAAGGATCTGTCCTCGACGCTGCACATTCGCGTCGACATGCGCCAGATCGGCGTGCGCGACGAGACCCGCCTGGTGGGCGGCTATGCCCAGTGCGGACAGGAGCTCTGCTGTGCGCGCTTTGGCGGACAGTTTGAGCCCGTCTCGATTCGCATGGCAAAAGAGCAGGATCTACCGCTCAACTCGTCCAAGATCAGCGGCGTTTGCGGTCGCCTGATGTGCTGCCTGCGTTATGAGTTCGAGGCGTACAAGGACTTTAAGAGCCGTGCGCCCAAAAAGAAGACGCTCATCGATACGCCGCTCGGCAAGGCGCGTATCCAGGAATATGACACGCCGCGCGAGCAGCTGGTGCTGCGCCTAGAGAACGGCAAAGTCTTTAAGGTCAACCTGGCCGATATGACGTGCTCGGAGGGCTGCAAAAAGAAGGCCGCCGAACAGGGCTGCAACTGCCGCCCCGACTGCGTGACGCGCGACGTGCTCGAGCGCATCGAGTCGCCCGAGATGCGCCTGGCGCTCATGGAGCTCGATCGCGAGAACGGCGTCGACGTGGGCGATGGCCTGTCGAGCGCCGACCGTCTTGCCGGCACGTCGATGCCCAAGCGCCGTCGTCGCGATGCCGATTCCGATGCTCGCGCTGCTCAGAGCCAGGGCGAGGGCCGTGGCCGCGGAAAGGGCCGTGGTAAGGTCGAGGCACCCGAGGCCGAGGAGGCCGCCGGTGGCCGTCGCCGCCGCAAGCGCGCGGGCTCGGGCGATGCCGGTGAGACCGCTCCCGCAGGCAAGAATTCCCCCCGCGAGCGCGAGGTTCAGCAACCCCAGCAGCAGAATCGCGGCGGTGGCATGAACCCCACACGACGTCGCCGCCGTCATCTGTCGAGCGAGGAGCGCGAGGACGCCTTCCGCGTCGCAGCTGCTCGCGAGGCTGGTGCCGCTTCCAAGGGCCCCTCGGCCTCCGATGCACCTGCCGACAAGGGCGGCAAGTCGCGTGGCGAGGAGGAGCGCGCGCCGCGTCCGCGCCGTCGCCATTCCTCGGGCGCGCAACAGAAGCCCTCAGTGCCCTCCGTGGCCGATCAGGTCTCGGATGGCGAGGTCAAGGTCACGCGCCGTCGTCCCGGAGATGGCGGGGGAGCGACTGCTAAGGCTTCGCGTGGCGCCGCTCGCGACGAGCGCGAGCCGCGCGAGGATCGCGGTGGTGAGGGCTCGGCCGACCAGGGTCAAAAGCGCCGTCGCCGTCGCCGTTCCCGCAAGCCGCGCCAGGATGGTGGCGAGGGTTCGACCCCGTCTTCGTCCGCACCACAACCGCCCGCCGGCGAATAACGCCCGCGAGCGGATTTAGCCCGCCTTGCCCCGAGCGCATCGGGGTATCATAGCGCCGAATCAACAACCCTCCCTGCGACCGAACGTAGGGAGGGTTGTGTCTTGAAGAGCCATCTGAACATATTGAGCCGTCTGCAGGGTGCCGGTGCCCTACCGTTTGCGGACGAATTGCTACCGTTTGCCGAGCGGGTGGCACGCGAGGCGCTCGAGACATTGTCGCCAACACGATGCGCCGGCTGCGAGCGCGCCGCTGCGCTTATTTGCCAAGACTGCCTGGCCGCGCTCACGCTCATCGACCCACGTCATAGCTGTACCCGATGCGGCGCCCCGTTTGGGGATTTGCTATGCACTGAGTGTTCGGTCGAGGGCACGTCCTCGGCAATGGCGGAGGCGCTCGACCGCTGCCTGGCGTGCGCCGTCTATGCGCATCCGCTGCCGCGCATCATTAAAGCGTACAAGGATGCGGGCGAGCGACGTCTGGCTCCGTATCTGGCGGAGCTGCTCTACGACACCGCCTTGCATGCCCAGGTCGTAGCGCCCGAACGCTTAGGAGGTGTGCTGTCCGGTGCGGATGCGGTGGTGTTTGTGCCTGCGACGGCGGCAGCGTTTCGGCGGCGTGGTTTTGATCATATGGAGGCCATTGCGCGCCCATTTTGCGAGCTGTCGGGTGTTCCCCTGCTCGATGCCCTTGTCAAGTACGGGCATGGCGACCAGCGTGAACTCGGTCGTGAGGAGCGCCGCGAGCGTGCCCAAGGCATGTACGAGACGGTTGAGGATGTGCGGGGCAAGCGCCTGCTGCTTATCGACGACGTTATCACCACGGGCGCGACGATGGCAGCGGCTTCGGCGGAACTCAAGCGCGCCGGTGCCGCGACAGTCGATGGCCTTGCTATCGCACGCGTTTGGTAGGGGTGGTTTTGTGGCAGCAAAGATTGAGCGGTACAACGAGCCGACAGGCGAACAGCTAGCGGCTTCCGTAATCCTAACAGGCGCCTCGGCGCTACGCATGATGCGCGCCGAGCGCCGACAAATGGGTTACATAAGTTGGAGGGACCTCGATCCCGATGAAGAGCGTCGTGTGCTGCGCACGTCGTCGCCCTCGACCGAGGACATCTATCTTCCCGACTTGGTGCGGATTGGGGCCGCAAGCGGCGAGGTGCAAGAGGATTTGTGTTTGCTGGTAGGGTCTGCAGCGCAGCGCCGCCGCATTCTTGGCGTGGGCTGGTCCGTGTGTTCCGGGTTGCCTGTCGGCTCGATTCTAGAGGTGGAGCCGGGTGTATACAGTCTATCTCCCGAGGCCCTTTGTGTTGCCGTTGCGCGCGAGGTCGGCTGCATCCAGGCATTTGCCCTGGCTCAGGAACTGTGCTCTAAGATTTCGCTGAGTGACCGCGGGAAGTATCTGCCTCCCTACACCTCGCCTGTTACGAATAAACTTGCAAAGGACAAGGACCAGCCAGCAGATGTGGGCTACTTTGAGGTTGAGCCGGTGCTGACGCCCGATCGTCTGGCAGATTACCTCGCGGTATGCAAGGGGAACGCGGCCAAACAGCTGCAGTGTCTGTGTCCCTATCTTTCGGAAAACCTGCGCTCACCCATGGAGTGCATCATGCTCGCCCTGTTTTCGCTTCCGTTTTCCTATGGCGGGTTTGCCTGCGGACCTTTTAAGACCGACTACAAGATCGAGTTCGATGACCGTGCGCAGGCAATCTCGGGGATGCCGCATGCAGTTTGCGATGCGTATCAGGAAGCAGCTCGGTTTGACCTGGAATACAACGGTGAGCTGGGCCATTCCTCTCGGAGGGGACGTATCCATGATGAAAAGCGCAACACGGGCTTGATTACTATGGGAATCGAGGTTGCGACGGTCAACAACGAGATGCTCTGCGACATGGAAGCGATGGAAGCGCTTGCATGGCGCATGCACCAGCGTATGCGAAAGCGGTACCGGAATCGTGTCGATGCCCGCAGGAAGAAGCAAGAGGCGTTGCTTAACACGCTGCGGGCGTGTTTTGGGCTTAAGCCGGTCTAATTCGCGCCGAAATAGAGGGCTGATCATATGCCCTGGCCAAAATATGGCAAATATGAGTACTGTCACTAAATCAGTAACAGCAAAATCAAGGAATTTAGGACTCGGAGGCGGCGTAAAGTAAGAAGATAATAAACAAATGTAGAATTACTAAGCATCAGGTTGGCGACACTAAGCCCAAAATCTGTCCGAGAGGCCAAAAGTGCCTGTTACTAAATTGGTAGCAGTACTCATATTTGCCATATTTTGACCGGGGCACCCTAAGAAGGGCGCCCCGGAGCTCCCCGTAGGGGAGCTCCGGGCTTCATAGGGGCACGAATAGCCCACTCCGACCTGCAAAATCTGTGCGCGCGATGCGAATGACGCCCTTAACCTTAAACTTCAGCTTGAACTTAGCTATAATGCGCTTCGTTCCTACCAGGCTGTGGTTGCGGACGGACGAAATGCCCGTCCTAGTCCAAGACAGACGCGGTCAAAGGGATCCACGTAAGCGACCGCGTGCGCGCGGCGCGATCATGGCGCGTCCTAGATGTAAGCCGCACCGTCCGTTCTACTTTCTTTGGGGCAATACCGCCTCGCGGGCGAGCGGGTCAGTCGTGAAGGTGGCTGCGGCCTCCCGAGCAAACACCCCGGTGCGCAAGTGTGGGGTCAAATACCAGGTCAGCTGGTGGGAACAACCTGATATTCCGCGCAACGCACGGATTGTATACGACACAGAAGGCAGGGTAGTGGACATGGTGAGGGGCAGCTTGATGCACGCGGCTCGGTTAGGTGCTGGGACCGCAGCGGTCATTGCCGTTTTGGGCCTGAGCGGATGCGCGTTCAACCCTCTGTCTACGTTCACGACTCCCACGATCGACCAGATCGAGTACGAGACGGTCACGCCGGCGGTGTCGGACGATGCCCTGGTCACTCCCGGAACCCTGACGGTTGCCCTCGATACTTCCGATGCGCCGCAGGCCATGCAGGGCGCCGACGGCAAGCTCACGGGATATGCGGTCGACGCCGCCCGCGCCCTCGCAAGCCGCATGGGCCTTAAGGTCGCCTTTGTCGATGCGTCCTCGGCAGGTTCCGCGCTCGGCGACAAAAAGGCTGATATCTTTATCGGCGAGATCAACTCCACAGACGGGGACGTTAGCTCGCTCGGCACCTGCCTGTACGATGCCGCTTCCGTGTTCGGTAAAACCAGCGATGGTGGGTCGCTAAGCGTTTCCACCGATACCCTTAACACGTCCACCCTGGGCGTTCAGACGTCCTCGGCCTCGCAGGAGGCGCTTGCTAAGCAGAGCATCACCGCCAACCAAAAGACCTACTCCAACATCAACGAGTGCTTTGAGGCGCTCGAGTCCGGCGAGGTCGACTATGTGATCTGCGACTCCACGGCCGGCGGCTACCTTGCACGCCTGATGAGCGAGATTTCCTATGTCGGTGCGCTCGAGGCACCCTCGACGCTTGGTGTTGCGGGCCTCTCGTCCAATGACGAGCTGTGCCGTGCCGTGAGCGATGCCCTCGACGGTATTACGGCCGACGGCACGCTCGAGGCGGTCCACTCTGTCTGGTATGGCACGATGCCCTACGACCTCACCACTAAGACGGTTTCGGGCGCTAACGTGCAGCCGGGCGACTCTGAGTCCAGTGAGACCACGTCCTCCGGCAGCGAGTCCTCCGATTCCAACAATGAGGCTGCATCCTCCGAGGACAAATCGTCCAGCCAGGAAGCCACCATCACCGACGACGACATTAACAAACTCAATAGCTAGTTATTGCTAGGGGTGGTGTCTCCTATACGTTGGAAAGGACACCTCTTCACGGTTTCAACACGCACTGCCGGGCTTCTCCAATAGGGGAGCCTGGCTTTTTCATCCAAATAAAACTAGCAGGTCAAAGCCAATTTTCGGGACCAAATACAAAGCCGCCGACGCCCTCCTATAGCGCACTTTGCCGTGGAAAAGTACGAGACTTCGGTATGCGGTATCAAGCAATCGTTATTCGGGTCTTTGGGAATCCGCGTGATTAAATGCACGGCAATGGGTACATAGCCAGTACAGTAAGTCCCCGAGGCAGATTGGAGCCACGTATGGATATCAAGGTTTCTGGACGCAAGACGACGGTAACCGATGCTCTGCGTGCGCATGTGGATGAGAAGATCGGCGAGGCGCTCAAGGTTTTCGATATCGAGCCCATGACGGTCGACGTCGTACTTCGCTATGAGAAGAACCCCTCGAACCCCAACCCGGCAATCGTCGAGGTTACGGTTCGCGCTCGCGGTTCGGTGATTCGCGTTGCCGAGCACGGTGCAGATATGTACGCCGCCATCGACCTCTCCGCCGATAAGGTCACCCGCCAGCTGCGCAAGTTCAAGACCAAGGTCGTGGACAACCGCCAGGGCGGTGCCAGCGCGGCGGATGTCGCACCGGTCGAGCGCGTCGAGGATCTGGCCGACCTGCTGCTGCCCGAGGAGGAGGACGACCTGCTCGTCCGCGAGAAGGTCATCGATGTCACCCCGATGACTGAGGAGCAGGCGCTGGTGCAGACCGATCTGCTCGGCCACGACTTCTACGTGTTCGAGAACGCGACGACTGGCCTCATCAATGTGGTGTATCACCGTAAGAATGGTGGATATGGCATCATCAAGCCCCGCATCGAAACACTTGACGAGTAAAATACGTTAACTTGCATGAGTTAACGGTTGGCGGCCATCCCATGCGGGTGGCCGCCTTTTTACGTAAGGAGTCGCTTTGATGGACAAGGCCGCATCCGCCGGTCATTCGGACCGTTGCCGCATCGTCGTCGATACCTGCTGCGACTTTAGCCCCGAGGTCGCCGCGAACCTCGATGTCGATATCCTGGGTTTCCCCTTCATTATCGATGGCGAGGAGCGCACGGATGACATCTGGTCGAGCATCACACCCAAGGAGTTCTACGACCGCATGCGCGCCGGTGCCCGCGTGTCCACCTCGGCCGTGTCGCTCGGTCGCTATATCGAGTTCTTTACCGAGTGCGCCAAAGAGGGCACGCCCACGGTCTACCTGTGCTTTACCTCGGCGCTGTCGTCGAGCTACAACTCCGCGTGCCAGGCGGCAGATGCCGTGCGCGCCGAGTATCCCAACTTTGAGCTCTACGTGGTCGACAACGCTCTGCCCTGCGCGACCGGCGCGCTCTTGGCGCTCGAGGCCGTGCGCCAGCGTTCGGCGGGACTGACCGCCAAACAGCTGGTCGATTGGGCAAACGAGGCAAAAACCTACGTGCACGGCTACTTTACGCTCGAGAGCTTCGACGCACTGGCTGCCGGCGGCCGCATTCCTCCCGCGGCGGCGCAGCTCACGGCAAAGCTCGACGTCAAGCCCGAGCTCTCCTACGACCTGGCCGGCTCGCTGTCGCTGATCGGCGTCAACCGCGGCCGCAAGAAGGCGCTCAAGTCCATCCTCAAGTCGTTCCGCGAGAACTACGTGCCCGATCGCACCATGCCCATCGCCATCATGACGGCCGATGCCGAAAAGGATGGTGACTGGCTCGAAGCCGCCATCCGCAAGGAGGAGGGTTGCGCCGACGTCACGATCATTCGCGGCTCCGTGGGTCCCACCATCGGCTCGCACGTGGGCCCCGGCATGGTGGGCTGCGCGTTTTGGGGTAAGAACCGCGCCGACAAGGCGTCGCTTTCCGACCGTATCGCCCGCCGCGTGCGCGGTCAGTAGGCAAGCGCTGCGTCCGTAATCGCCCTCGACTCACAGCCCAAACGCTGGCACCGAGTATTCAACCTGGTAACAACACCCAACCTAAAAGGAAAGGTTTCATGGCAAACAAGCTCTCCGTCGCATTTATCGGCACCGGAATCATGGGTGCCCCCATTGCCGGCCACATCCTGGATGCCGGCTATCCCGTCACGGTCAACAACCGCACCAAGTCCAAGGCCGCCGCGCTCATCGAGCGCGGTGCCGTCTGGGCCGATACCCCGGCCGATGCCGTGGCTAACGCCGATGTCGTCTTTACCATGGTGGGCTATCCCTCCGAGGTCGAGGAGCTCTACCTGGCGGGCGACGGCCTGCTCGCGTGCACCAAGCCGGGCGCGGTTTTGATCGACCTCACCACGAGCTCGCCCGAGCTCGCCCGTGACATTGCCGAGGCCGCCCAGGTTTCTGGTCGCATGGCGTTTGACTGCCCCGTCACCGGCGGCGAGTCGGGCGCTATCGCCGGTACGCTCACGGCTATCGTGGGCGCTACCGAGAACGACATCGCGCCGGTCCGCGACATCCTTGCCACCTTTGCGGCCAACATCTGTTGCTTCGACGGTGCCGGCAAAGGCCAGGCTGCCAAGCTCGCCAACCAGGTGTCGCTGGGCGCCTGCATGGTCGGTATGGCAGACGCCATGGCATTTGCCGAGCTGAGCGGCCTTGACCTGGAGAAGACCCGCCAGATGATCTTGGGCGGTACCGGCAAGTCCGGCGCCATGGAGAGCCTGGCTCCCAAGGCGCTCGACGGCGACTACAAGCCCGGCTTTATGGTCGAGCACTTCATTAAGGACCTGCGCCTGGCCCTTGCTTACGCCGACGACCGCGAGCTCGCGCTGCCCGGCGCCGACGTGGCCTTTACGCTCTACGACATGCTCGACGCTATCGGTGGCGCCAAGCTGGGTACCCAGGCCATCACGGTCCTCTATAAGGAGGAGGCCGATGCCATCGCCGCCGGTCTGGACTGGTCGCAGTATCGTCCCGAGGAGCATGGCGCTCACGAGGAAGGTTGCGGTTGCGGCGAGCACGGCGAGGACCATGAGTGCGGTTGTGGCCATCACCACGGCGAGGACCACGAGTGCTGCGGCGGCCACGGCCATGACGACGGCCACGAGTGCTGCTGCGGCCACCATCACGGGGAGTAGCGCCCATGAGCTGGACGTTCGTGGTGCTTGCGCTGGTGCTCTTTCTCTTTGCGATCTACATCGGCTTTTTGTGCGGCCAGTGGGCGTGCGAAAAGCGCGTCATCACCAAGCGCGACTACTGGATTGCCAACTTTGCAGGAGCGGCGGCAGTCGTCCTGCTGACCTGGGTGTTTTCGCTGTTCCCGTTGGTGCAGTTTGCGCCGATCGGCTGGCTCGGCGGCTTTATCGCCGGTCTTAAGATGAGCTTTGGCGAGTCCGTTGGTCCATGGCGCAAGCACGACGAGGTTTTTAACGTCAACAAGGCTCATCGCGCCGCCGCCGACGCGGGCGACGCCGAGGAGCGCCGCCGTGCGCGTCGCAATGGCGCGGCCGACCGACAGCTCATCTCGGTCACTGATGACAGCAAGGGTGCTGGCAAGCACGCCAAGAAATAAAAAGAAGAGGTAACTATGGCAGAAAACAAAGACGAACAGCTCACCGACGAGGAGCTGGCACAGCTCCAGCTGGCAGAGGAGAACGAGAACGCCGTCGATCGCCTGGTCCAGGAGCTCGGCTGCCCCACGCGCCGCATCCGCCAGTTTGCCGCCCGCGTGCTGCACCTGCTTGCCGAGCGCGATCCGCAGCGCGTCGTGCCCTGCGTGCCCGCGCTGATCGAGGCACTCGACCGCCCCGAGGCTCAGACCCGCTGGGAGGCCCTCGATGCCCTGACGGCGCTTGCCACCACCTGCCCCGAGCAGCTGGGCGATGCCTTTGAGGGCGCCGAGACTGCACTGTTCGACGAGATCTCCTCCACGCTGCGCTATGCCGCCTTCCGCCTGCTGTGCGTGTGGGGTGCCACGAGCGTCGAGCGTTCGCGCGAGGCTTGGCCCATCCTGGACGAGGCCATCCAGTGCTACCACGGCGACCTCGAGTATCGCGACATGCTCGGTTGCCTGTACGAGTTTTGCCAGGGCGAGATCGACGCCGAGGTTGCCGAGAAGCTTGCGCTGCGCCTTAAGTTCGATGCCGAGAACGGCAAGGGCAGCTATCTCAAGGCCCGTTCGAGCGAGATTTGCGAAATGCTTGTTAAACGTTTTGGCCTGGATCTCTCCAAAAAGAAGAAGCGTGCTAGCGTTAAAAAATCTGAGGCCGCCGAAGACGAGGAGTAACAGATTATGGCGCACGATGTAGTCCTGATTCCCGGTGACGGTATCGGTCCCGAGATTACGCAGGCCATGCGCCGCGTGGTCGAGGCCACCGGTGTCCAGATCAACTGGAACGTCCAGGAGGCCGGCGCCGGCGTCATGGACGAGTTTGGCACGCCGCTGCCCCAGCACGTGCTCGATGCGGTCGCCGAGACCAAGGTTGCCATCAAGGGCCCCATCACCACACCGGTCGGCACGGGCTTCCGCAGCGTCAACGTGGCCCTGCGCAAGCATTTCGACCTGTACGCCTGCGTGCGCCCTTGCCTGTCGCAGCCGGGCGACGGCTCGCGTTTCCGCGACGTCGACCTGGTTATCGTGCGCGAGAACACTGAGGACCTCTACGCCGGCATCGAGTTCGATGAGGGCGCTGCCGAGGTCGAGGAGCTCTCGCAGCTCGTCGAGCGTTCGGGCCAAAAGACCTTCGCCGCCGATTCCGCGATCTCGATCAAGCCGATCTCCATTGTCAAGAGCCGCCGCATTGTGGAGTATGCCTTTGAGTATGCCCGCCGATGCGGCCGCAAAAAGGTGACGGCCGTGCACAAGGCCAACATCATGAAGGCGACCGACGGCCTGTTCCTGCGTGTTGCGCGCGAGGTGGCCGCCAACTATCCCGATATCGAGTTCAACGACAGGATCGTCGACGCCACCTGCATGGGCCTGGTCCAGAACCCCAACGACTTCGATGTCTTGGTGCTGCCCAACCTGTACGGCGACATCGTGAGCGACCTGTGCGCCGGCCTGGTTGGTGGCTTGGGTATGGCTCCGGGTTCCAACATCGGTGCCGATTGCGCCATCTTTGAGGCAACGCACGGCTCCGCGCCCGATATCGCCGGTCAGGATATCGCCAACCCCACGGCCGAGATCCTCTCTGCTGCGATGATGCTCGATCACCTGGGCGAGAACGATGCTGCCAATCGCATTCGTGCCGCCGTCTCCGCCACGCTCGACGAGGGCGAGCAGGTTACCGGTGACGTGCGTCGTGCTCAGACCGGCTCCGTTGAGGGCGCCGTGGGCACGCAGGCCTTTGCCGATGCCGTTATCGCGCACCTGGTCTAAGGTATGCACGCTGCAAACGCCTAAATAGTACTTAAGTGTTTGCGTATAACCTAAGAATCAATACGCCCGGCGCCTCGTCGGGCGTATTCTATTGAGGACTATGTTTCCTAACAAGGAGTAACTGATATGGGTCTGATTCAAAAGAAGGACGAGAAGGACGAGATCGACGGCATCCAGATCATCGAGCGCGGCGAAGGCCCCGACGGTGATGAGGACGAGAAGATCGACCTGGTCGCCGGCACGTCTGCCGAACATATCGCCGCTGGCACGACCGCCGAGGAGGAGGACGCTCGCCTGGAGGCAAAGATCGCCGCGGACGCCGCCGACGAGAACCTCATGCCCGAGGAACAGGAT
>URWS01000010.1 GCA_900551605.1 uncultured Collinsella sp.
GCACGCTCGATGCCCTCAACGTCGCGTTGGCCGAAACCCGCCGCACGGCAAACGCCATCGCGCAGCAGCAGACGACCGACGCCGCCGTGGAGCAGCAACGCTACCTGACCATTGCGCGCGAGTTCTCGCAGGCCGGCGACCGCATGGATGACCTGCGCCGCGAGACGGCCCAACAGCTCGGCGCCAACCGCGAGGGCATCGAGCACCGCCTGGACAAGGTGCGTAGACGGTCGATGCCCAGCTGGGCGCCATCCGCAAGGACAACAACGTGCAGCTCGATCAGATGCGCGCGACGGTGGACGAGAAACTCTCCCGTACGCTCAACGATCGCCTGTCTGCATCGTTTAAGCAGGTGAGCGACCAGCTCGAGGCCGTGTACAAGGGCCTGGGCGATATGCAATCTATCGCCACCGGCGTGGGCGACCTTAAGCGCGTGCTGGGCAATGTGAAGGCACGTGGCATTTTGGGCGAGGTGCAGCTGGGCGCAATCCTGGCGGACATCCTTACGCCCGACCAGTATCTGGAAAACGTTGCCACCAAGCCCGGCGCCTCGGAGCGCGTTGAGTTTGCTGTCAAGCTGCCGGTGGACGAGGGTGATCCCGTGCTGCTGCCGATCGACTCCAAATTCCCGGGCGATGCGTACGAGCATCTGCTCGACGCCCAGGAGTCGGGTGACGCTGAGGCCGTCGCCGCAGCGCGCAAGACGCTCGATATGATGGTGAAGCGCGAGGCAAAGGACATCTGCGAAAAGTATCTGAGCGTGCCCGCGACTACCAACTTTGGCATTATGTTCGTTCCGTTTGAGGGGCTGTACGCCGAGGTCGTCAGCCGCCCCGGGCTTATCGAGACCCTGGGCCGCGACTATCACGTCAACGTTGCCGGCCCCAGCACCATGGCGGCCATCCTCAACAGCCTGCAGATGAGCTACCAGACGTTTAGGCTGCAAAAACGCACCGATGACGTGCTGCGCGTGCTTTCCGCCGTCAAGGCTGAGCTGCCGCGCTATCAGGCGGCGCTACGCCGCGCCCAACAGCAGATCGAGACTGCGGGCAAGAAGGTCGAGGGCATTATCACCACGCGCACCAACGTTATGGAGCGCAAGCTCAAGGACATCGATGCGCTGGAGGATGCCGAGGAGGCCGACGCGATTCTGGGCTTGGAGTCCGCAGGCTTACTCGCGGGCCAGGAAGACGAGGGCTAGCCGCAACGGACGGCGGGGCGTCGGCGCAAGCGCGAGGCGCGGGCGCTTTTCGCATCGTGCTTGCCTGAAGTGCGCTTTAGTGTGCAACAATGGCGTTTCGCCCTATCAGACGTGAAAGGAAGCCCATGTCTCAGAGAAGCACCAGCCCGCTCAAGCGCTCCACCGTGCGCCGCACGTTGCAGCGTTTTTGGGATGTCACGCGCACGCAGCCGCTGATCGTCTTTCTCTCGGTATTCTCGTCGGCGGGCTATATCTTTTTGCTTACGTTTGCCAACACCTACGTGATGGCGCTTATCGTCGACCGCGTCCAGGCCGGCCCCGTGGCAGGCGACCAGGTGTTTGAGGTCTTTGGTCCTTACATTTTGGCGCTCGTGCTCGTTAACCTGGTAGGCCAGATCCTCTCCAAGCTGCAGGACTACACCGTCTACAAGCTCGAGATTGCGGGCAACTATCACCTGGCGCGCTTGTGCTTCGACACGCTCTCCAATCAATCCATGACATTCCACACCAGCCGATTCGGTGGATCGCTTGTGAGCCAGACGAGCCGTTTTATGAGCGGCTACACGGGTCTGGTGGACGTGACGGTGTATTCGCTCATTCCCACCATCACCTCGGTTGTCTGCACGGTGGTAGCACTTGCCCCGGTGGTGCCGACGTTTACCGTAATCCTGGTGGGCATCATGGTCGTCTACATCGCGTTTGTCTGGCTTATGTATAAGCGCATCATGCCGCTTTCGGCCGCGACGTCCGCCGCGCAGAACAAGCTGTCGGGCGTGCTGTCCGACGCGGTCACAAACATCCTGGCCGTCAAGACCTGTGGGCGCGAGGACTTTGAGCGCGACCTGTTCGATGCCGCCGACCGCGCCGCGCGCGACGCCGAGACGGTTTCGATGCACGCCATGATGCAGCGCAACTTTACGACCTCGGGCCTTATCGTCATTACCATGGCCGTGGTGAGTGTGTTCGTCGCGGGCGGCAACGCGTGGTTTGGCATCTCGGCCGGCACGCTCGTCATGATCTTTACCTATACGTATAACCTCACTATGCGTCTGAACTACGTGAGCTCCATGATGCAGCGCATCAACCGTGCGCTGGGCGATGCGGCCGAGATGACGCGCGTGCTGGACGAGCCGCGTTTGGTGGCAGACGACCCGGACGCCCCTGAGCTCAAAGTAACCGAGGGCGCGATTGATTTTGAGCACCTGAGCTTTGCGTACCGTGACGCTGCGGCGGGCGAGAACGTGTTCGATGACCTGACACTTCATGTGGCGGCGGGCCAGCGCGTGGGCCTGGTGGGCAAATCGGGCTCGGGTAAGACGACGCTCACCAAGCTGCTGCTGCGCCTGGACGATGTCCAGGGCGGCCGCGTGCTCGTGGACGGTCAGGATGTCTCGCGCTGCACGCAGCAAAGCCTGCGCCGCCAGGTTGCCTACGTGCCGCAGGAGGCGCTGCTGTTCCACCGCTCCATTCGCGAAAACATTGCCTACGGTCGTCCCAACGCCACTGATGAGCAGATTCGCGAAGCCGCGCGCCTGGCCAATGCCCTGGAGTTTATCGACCGATTGCCCCGTGGCTTTGACACCATGGTGGGTGAGCGCGGCGTCAAGCTCTCGGGCGGCCAGCGTCAGCGCGTGGCTATCGCCCGCGCCATCCTAACCGACGCGCCGATTCTAGTGCTCGACGAGGCGACCTCTGCCCTCGACAGCGAGTCCGAGGCGCTGGTGCAGGAGGCGCTCGAGAACCTGATGCGCGGGCGCACCTCCATTGTGGTGGCGCATCGCCTGTCCACCGTGGCGGCGCTCGACCGCATTGTGGTGTTGGCCGATGGTGAGATTGTCGAGGACGGCACGCATGCGCGGCTCGTCGAGGCGGGTGGCGAGTACGCGAGTCTGTGGAGCCGTCAGACCGGCGCATTCTTGGAGGCGTAAGCGTCTCGGACGTGGGACAATTGTGCCCATAAGTTTATTGTGCCGTTGAGCCGAGGAGTCGTTATGCCACGCGAGACCAATGCCGCCAAGCGCGAGCGCGCCATCGAGGTGTGTGAGCGCCTCAACCGTCGCTATGGCCCGGTCGAGTGCTTTTTGGACCACGAGAATCCCTTCCGCCTGCTGATCGCGGTGCTACTCTCGGCGCAAACGACCGACGCGCAGGTCAACAAGGTGACGCCGCGGCTGTTTGCCCAGTGGCCCACGCCCGAGGCCATGGCCGGGGCGAGCGTGGCTGACGTGGCGGACACCATTAAGTCACTCGGCTTTTATAAGAGTAAGGCCAAGCATGCCGTGGAGGCCGCCCAGATGATCGTTGCTGACTACGGCGGCGAGGTACCGGCCGACATGAAGGAGCTTGTAAAGCTGCCGGGCGTGGGGCGCAAGACGGCGAACATCGTACTCAACGTGGGGTACGGCATCGTGGAAGGCATCGCAGTGGATACGCACGTCAACCGCATTGCGCACCGCCTGATGCTGAGTCCCAAGACGCATGCCAAGGAGCCGCTCAAGACCGAGCAGGATCTGCTCAAGATTTTGCCGCACGAGTATTGGGAGTCGGTCAACCATCAGTGGATCACCTTCGGTCGCGAGATCTGCGATGCCCGCAAACCCAAGTGCGACGAGTGTCCGCTGGCAGATTTGTGCCCCAGCGTGCGCGTAGCGGGGTAGGGCGGAATGCATCTTCGTCTGGCGTTTTTTGCGGGGCCGGGTTTTGCCCTTGAGCAGGAGTCCTCTCCATGCGCTACCATGACAAACAATGATCTTTGACGTACGACCCGCCGAGCTTGCCCCGGCGGGCTTTTGGCGTTGCGATGCCGGAGGAACAGCATGCTCATTCACCGTATAGCCGCGCAGCTCTACACTGCCGAGGCGCTGCAGACCGTCGAGGCCGGGCTCGATTCTGGCGAGGATGTGACGCTGGCCGTGTCTCAGTCGGGTCGCACGCTTATGGCCGCCGCCCAGTTTGCGCGCCGTCCGCGCCCCACGGTCTACATTGTGAGCGGCGAGGACGCGGCCGATCGCGCTGCGCGCAGCCTGGCCGCCTATGTGGGCCTGGCGCACGTGTGCCGCTTTCCCGAGCGCAAGGACTACCCTTGGCGCGAGCAGGCGCCCGACGATGCCGTGGTGGCCCAGCGCTGCGAGGCGCTCGGGCGCATCGTGCGCGGCGATAACTGCATCATGGTTGCCTCGGCCCGCGCGCTGCTGCGCTGCGTGCCGCCGGTCGAGAGCCGCTATTGGGAGTCCACTACTTTTGCGGTGGGTGAGGAGATTCCCTTTGACGAGGTGCCGCAGCGTCTGGTGGGCATGGGCTACACCAACGCTGGCGCCGCGGACGCGCCCGGTCTGTTCCGCGTGCACGGCGACACCGTCGAGGTGTTTCCCGCGCAGGAAAAGGCGCCCGTGCGCATTGAGTTCTTTGGCGACGAGATTGACCGCATCCGCCGCATGGTGAGCTCAACGGGGCAGACCATCGGTAACGAGGACAGTATTGAGATCTTCCCCTGCCGTGAGCTGGCGCTTACCGACGAGGCCGTCCACAACATGCATGTGGCGCTCTATCGCGCCAGCCAGGACGACAGCAAGCTGGCGGCGCTGCTCGAGATGGTGGACGCGCGCATCGTCACGCCCGAGCTCGATCGCTTTTTGCCGGTGATGTACGGCCAGACTGTGAGCCCGCTGTCGCATGTGAGCGGCAAGGCGCTCGTGGTCCTGTCCGAGCCACGCTCGCTGTTCGACGACTGCCTGCGCGCCTACGAGGATATCGAGGCCCGTGCCGGCGAGGCGGGAGTCGACCGTCTGGACGGCTTGTACGTGCGTGCCCAGCAGCTTGACTTTGGTGCTCAGCAACGCCTGAACTACGTGAGCCTGATTCGTGCCGGCGGTGCGGTGACGGCCGAGCTCAAGATTGAGCAGCCGGCCATCGCGGGCTCTGACAATCGCTTTATGACGCGCATCCAGGAGGTCGTGGGCAAGCGCTACGCCTGCGTGTTTGCCATTCCCGACCGCGGCGCGCGCGAGTCGATGGAGCTTACCTTTGGCGACGAGGGCATCACCTTTGAGGAATCGCTGACCGCGGCGCCCGAAAACGCGGGTGTTATCGGCGACCGCGTGCGCGTGGCAGCGGCGGATTCTGCCGATCGCGCCGCACGCCAGGAGGCCCATGCTTCGATCCGCGAGCGCAAGGCAGATGCACTCAACGCTCGGTCGCTCGAGGCCGGTGCCGTCCAGGCCGCCGCCGGCGCCGCCGTGCCCACCATCTCGCGCGGACGCGTGACCTTTGTGGACGCCGCCCTGCCGCAGGGCGTGGTGGTGCCCGACGCCAACCTGGCCGTGTTCTCAATTGCCGACCTCAACGCCCGCATGGACGCCAACCGCGCGCGCAGCCGCCGCAAGGTGGACATTACGCAGATTACCTTCCCGTTTAAGCCGGGCGACTACGTCGTTCACGCCACCCACGGCATCGCGCTCTTTAGCGAGATCGCGCGCCAGGAAGTGGGCGGCAAGGAGCGCGACTACTTTTTGCTGGAATACGCCGACGGCGACAAGCTCTACGTGCCGCTGGAGCAGGTCGACCGCATCACGCGCTATGTTGGTCCCGACGGCGACAAGCCGCGCCTGACCAGACTCAACACCGCCGACTGGACGCGTGCCACCAACAAGGCGCGCAAGAATGCCAAAAAGCTGGCGTTTGACCTGGTTGACCTCTATACGCGCCGCTCATCGATCACCGGCATCGCCTGCCCGCCCGATACGCCCGAGCAGATCGAGATGGAGCAGAGCTTCCCCTACGACGAGACGCGCGACCAGCTGGAGGCCATCGCCAACATTAAGGCCGACATGGAGGCGCCCAAGCCCATGGACCGCCTGTTGTGCGGCGACGTGGGCTTTGGCAAGACCGAGGTCGCCCTGCGTGCGGCGTTTAAGTGCGTGGATTCCGGCCGACAGGTCATGGTGCTCTGCCCCACGACCATTCTGGCCCAGCAGCACTACGAGACGTTCTTTGAGCGCTTTGCCCCGTTTGGCCTTGAGGTCGAGGTGCTCAGCCGCTTCCGCACGCCGGCACAGCAAAGGCGCGCGCTCAAGGCGTTTGCCGAGGGCACGATTGATGTGCTCATCGGCACGCACCGTCTGCTTTCGGCCGATGTGAACCCCAAGAACCTGGGCCTGGTGATTATCGACGAGGAGCAGCGCTTTGGCGTGCAGCACAAGGAGCAGCTCAAGAACCTGCGCGAACAGATTGACGTGCTCACGCTTTCGGCAACGCCCATTCCGCGAACCATGCAGATGGCCACGAGCGGCGTGCGCGACATGAGCCTGATCACCACGCCGCCGACCGGGCGCCGCCCCGTCATCGTGCACGTGGGGGAGTACGACCCCGACGTGGTGAGTGCGGCGATTCGCCTGGAGGTGGGCCGCGGCGGCCAGGTGTACTACGTGTCCAACCGCGTCAAGACCATCGACGACGCCGTGGCGCGCGTGCACGAGGCCGCGCCCGAGGCGCGCGTGGGCGTGGCGCACGGCAAGATGAGCCCGCGCGAGGTCGAGGACGTGATGATCGAGTTCGCGACCAAAAAGATCGATGTGCTCATCGCCACGACTATCGTGGAGAGCGGCATCGACAACGCGACGGCCAACACGCTCATCATCGAAGACTCGCAGCGCTTGGGTCTGGCGCAGCTCTACCAGCTCAAGGGCCGCGTTGGCCGTTCGGCCACGCAGGCATACGCGTACTTTATGTTCCCCGGCGAGCTGCCGCTGACCGAGGAGGCCACGGCGCGCCTGACCGCGCTCTCCGAGTTCCAAGACCTGGGCAGCGGCATGCGCATCGCCATGCGCGACCTGGAGATCCGCGGCGCCGGCTCGCTTATGGGTGCCGAGCAGCACGGCAACTTGTCGAGCGTGGGCTTTGACCTGTTTACGCAGATGCTGGGCCAGGCCGTGGCCGAGGCGCGCGGCGACGACGATGCCGGCGTGGAGGCCGCGAGCGTGGGCATTAACCTTCCGGCCGACTACTTCCTGTCCGAGGAGTACATGCCGGCCGTGGATCAGCGCGTGCTCGTGTACCGAAAGCTCGCGGCTGCCGAGGACTTGGAAAGCATTGACGAGGTGCAGGAGGAGACCGATGCCGCGCACGGCGAGCTGCCGTTGGCGGGGCTCAACCTGTTCAACCGTGCGCGCATCCGCATTCGCGGCGAGCGCCTGGGGCTCGAGAGCGTCACGCTCAGCGGCGGTCGCATCACGTTTTTGGGCGTCGACGTGCCCAAGAAGGTGGCCTTTGAGCTTAAGACCCGCTATGGCGCGGTGAACTTCCCCAAGAGCCGCAAGCTGTCGGTACCCTACAAGGCGGGTGCCGGTGCGGGCAGCGGCCTAGGCCGCGGTCTCGACGCCAACGACGGCACCGGCCCCGTGGCCGCGGCGCTCATGCTGCTGCAGCAGCTGGGCGCGTCCGACGATGACTAACGGGTCGACGCCGTAAACGCCCCATTTGGGCAATCTGGTTCCATCGAAAGGAAAGCATGTTCGGGTACATCTACAAGAAAGACGCCGCTGCTATCGCGGTTATCCTTGCCCTCTGCCTGGGCGTGGGCAGTTTCTTCGATTATCAGATCTCGAGCGCGCTGTTCAACATCGGCAGCATGTACGGCCGCTTTATCGAGGCGGCCGGCGAGCTGCCGTTTGAGCTGACGGCGAGCGTTGCGGGCGTTATGCTCGTGCGCTCGGCACGCCCCGATTCTAAGACGAGCAAGTGGCTTGCCGCGCTGGGCGTTCTGATCAACGTGGCCCTGGTCGGCTATGAGATCATTGGATCGCTCCGGGTTGGCGGCAAACTCATCGCGGCTCAGTTGGTGCTGACGTTTGTGCTGGTCATCGTCGCCAACCTTATCGTCTATCGCCTCACGCGCACGACCGAGCCCGACGAGCTCACGCGCTGGGCGTTGATGGTGCTGGCTGTGTGGGTCGCTCAAGCCATCATCCTCAACGTAGTCGTCAAGCCGCTGTGGTCGCGTCCGCGCATGCGCGTGATCGAGGTCACGCCGGGGCTCAATTTTCAGCCGTGGTGGGTGATCGGCAATCCCGACAAGTGGACCTATATCGCCGCCGGCGTGATCAAGGACGGGTTCAAGTCGTTTGCGAGCGGACACACGGCGCATGCGGCGATCGGCCTGATGCTCGCTGGGCTTCCCGCAGCGGCCTTTAAGGAAAAGCCTTCGCGTCGCCGCGTGATCTTTTGGGCGGCAGCGGCCGTCGCGGCGCTCGTCGCCTTTGGGCGCATCGTGATTGGAGCACACTTTTTGAGTGACGTGAGCTGCGGTTTTGCTCTGGTACTGGCACTTGAGTGTCTTGCCGCGCGCATTGCCTATCCGCACGGCGTACAATAGCTCCGTTTGAATCATCTGCCGATACCCGGTAAGAGAGGATTGCCATGCTCGCGTTCAACAACGATTATTCCCACGGCGCACACCCGGCGGTGCTGCAGGCGCTCGTCGATACCAACATGGAGCCGCAGCCCGGCTATGGTACCGATGCACACACCGAGCGTGCCAAGCAGCTTATCCGCGAGGCCTGTCAGGTCCCCGATGCCGATGTGTTTTTTCTGGTGGGCGGCACGCAGGCCAACGCGACGGTGATCGACATGCTGCTCGCGCCGTACGAGGGCGTCGTTGCTGCTGAGACTGGCCACGTCGCCTGCCACGAGGCGGGCGCCATCGAGTTTGGCGGCCACAAGGTGCTCACCATCCCCGGCTACGAGGGCAAGATGCACGCCGAGGATCTGGAGAACTATATCCAGGTGTTCTACGAAAACGAGAGCTACGAGCACACGGTGTTTCCGGGTGCCGTGTACGTGAGCCTATCGACCGAGTACGGCACGCTGTACTCCAAGGCCGAGCTCGAGGCGATTCACGCGGTGTGCCAGAAGCGCGAGATTCCGCTGTTTGTGGACGGTGCTCGCCTGGCTTATGCGCTGGCGGCCGATGAGTGCGACATTACCCTGCCCGAGCTGGCGCAACTGTGCGACGTGTTCTACATCGGCGGCACCAAGTGCGGCGCGCTTTGCGGCGAGGCCGTGGTGTTCTGCGGCATGCACGCCCCGGCGCATCCCATTCCGCGTATTAAGCAGCATGGCGCACTGCTTGCCAAGGGCCGCCTGACGGGTGTGCAGTTCGAGGCTCTTTTTACCGATGGCCTGTATTTTGAGATTGGTCGCCAGGCGATTGAGACCGCTCAGGCGCTGCGTCGCGTGCTGCACGAGCGCGGCTACCAGTTCTTCTTGGAGACGCCGACCAACCAGCAGTTCGTGATTCTGCCCAACGAGGACATGGCCCGCATTCGCGAGCATGCGGCGATCGAGTACTGGGAAAAGTACGACGATACCCACACGGTAGTGCGTTTTTGCACCAGCTGGGCCACAACGCAGGAGGATATCGACGCGTTGGCGGCTGTCCTGTAGCCTGATGTAATGACAAGGGGCCGCCCTGCGCCTGGGCTTGGCGCAGGGCGGCCTTTGCTTTTGGGGAGAAGGGTTATATGACCGAGATGTCCGAGCCGACGATTCGCCTGGCGACGCCCGATGATGCGCCGGCGTTGCTTGCCATCTATGAGCCGTATGTGCGCCAGACGGCGATTACCTGCGAATACGAGGTGCCGAGTGTCGAGGAGTTTGCCGGGCGCATCGAGCGTACGCTCAAGCGCTATCCGTATTTGGTGATGGAGCTGGACGGGCGTCCGGTGGGCTATGCCTATGCGAGCCCGCTCAACAACCGCGAGGCATATGACTGGTCGGTCGAGACGTCAATCTACCTGGCACGTGATGTGCGCCACGGCGGGCTGGGCCGCAAGCTGCACGACGCGTTCAGGCAATGCCTGGTCGCGATGGGCATCACCAACATGTGCGCGCTCATCGCCGTGCCGCACGATAAGGACGACGAGTATCTGACGCACAACAGCCAGGATTTCCATGCCCATATGGGATATCGCCTGGTGGGCGCCTTCGACCGCTGCGCCCAGAAGTTCGGCCGCTGGTACGACATGTGCTGGATGGAGCTGGTCCTTGCCGAGCGCACGCCCAACCAGCCTAAGCCAACCTGGTTCCCCGATCTCCTCGCCTAAAACCACCACGAAGGTGCCTGTCCCCTTTGTGGTGGTTTTGGCAGGTTAGCCGATGGGCTCGGTGTATTTGGCGCGGTCGGTGCGCTGGATGCGCTTGGAGACATGGAGCGGGCGGCCGTCGGTGTCGTAGACGTAGTCGGTGATCAGGATCAGCGCCTGCCCACGCTCAACGTTGAGCAAAAACGCCTCGTTTTGCGAGGCATAGCACACCTCAAAGGTCTTATGTCCCTGTGCCGGCGCGCGATGGAATTCCTGGCGCAGCGTGGCGTAGAGCGAACCGTTGATATCGCGGTCGATGAGTGCTTCAAAGCTCGGTGGTAGATAGGTGGTCTCCAGGCACAGTGGCGCATCGTCCAGATAACGCAGACGGACAAGTTTGACGAGCTTGCTGCCCACGGCGGCATCAAAGAACTTGGCTATGCTGCCGCCCGCCTTGGTAAAGCCCGAGTCCACCGTGCGCGTGGTGGGCTTCATGCCCTGACCCTGGACCTGCGCCGTATAGCTCGAAAACACCAGGTTGTTCTCGTGGAGCGCCGGCGTGTCGGCCACAAAGGCGCCGCGCCCGCGCTCGGTTCGAACCAGACCCTCATCAACGAGCACCTTAAGGGCATGGCGTACGGTGCTGCGCGACAGCCCCGATTCGTCCATGAGTTCCATCTCGGACGGCAGCTTGTCTCCGCGCGCGTAGGTGCCGGCGGCGATGCGGTCGCGCAACATGCCCGCCAAGCGCTCGTATTGGGCCAGTTTCTTTTTAGATGAAGCGTTCATGCGATCAACCTGTATCTAACTTGTATGCGAGTCTAATCAAGCATGTATTCAATACAACAATAAAACCGCTGGTAGATAGTTATCGAAAACCGCATCAGCAAAATTTCTAAGACAAATATAGCATACAACTAGTCGACATAGCCAAAACATGTATGTAACTTGTATGCCATCGAGAGCATCAAACGAGAAGAAAGGCTGATGCACGATGACTACTCAGGAACAGGTTAAGGACGTCGTCTCCCAGGTTTTGGCTGACAAGGCTGACAAGGGCGGCATCAAGCGCGTCGTGTGGATTGGCGCCGGCGGATCCAACGGCGGCAACTATCCTGCCCAGTACTTTATGGAGCACGAGGCCACACAGGTCGTGAGCTCCAGCTACACCAGCAACGAGTTCGTGCACGCAACCCCTGCCTATGTCAACGAGAACACTCTGGCCGTCGTCGTGTCCATGCGCGGCACCAAGGAGACCATCGTCGCCGCCCAGGTCGCCAAGGACCACGGCGCCAGCACCATCGCCATCTATGTTGACGAGTCCGGCCTCACCGAGGTCTGCGACTACAAGATCCAGTACGACAGCCTGGCCGTCGACGAGTCCTGCATGGGCCGCACCAACTCCGCTGTCGTGACCATGATCGCCATGGAGCTTACGCAGCAGACCGAGGGCTATGCCGAGTACGAGACCGCCATGGCCGCCTTCGACTTGGTCGACCCTATCTATCGCAAGGCCGTCGAGTACACTCGTCCGCTCGCTGCCAAGTGGGCCGAGCAGAACGCCGACAAGCCCTGCATCAACGTCATGGCTCAGGGTCCGCTCTTTGGTGCCGCCTACGTCTTTAGCATCTGCAACGTGCAGGAGATGCTGCAGATCGACTCCTGCACCATCAACACCTGCGACTTCTTCCACGGCCCCTTCGAGATCCTGGACAAGCGTACCTCGCTGTTCCAGCTCATCAGCGTCGGCCGCAGCCGCTGCAACGACGAGCGCGGCATCCGCTTCGTCAACCAGTACGGTGGCGAGCGCGTCTATCAGCTCGACGCCAAGGAGCTCGGCCTCAATGACATCAAGGACAGCGTGAGCGAATACTTCAACCACCTGATCTTTGCCCCGATTCTCAACAACGTGTACATGCGCGCGCTCTCTGCCGTCACCCACAAGGACTACATGACGCGCCGCTACATGTGGAAGCTCGACTACTAGGGGATAGAGCGGCCTAACAGCTCGATGTCCTCATAAGTTGCGGTGGAATAGTTCCTGTTTGGGGGGCTTGAAGCCTCTATTTGGGAACTAGTCCACCGCAACCGCCAAGTAATCCGCTGAGGACGGAGGAAAACGGATCACTTTCCCGCTCGCCGATTTGTGTCTTGAAAAATGTATATAACGACTATAACGTAGTGTGAAACATATTGGAAACAATACCGAGGAGGCTGCGTTGAAGAAAAGCAATCTGGGCTATGTGCTGGTGCTGATCGCCGCGCTTATGTGGGGCAGCATCGGAATCTTTGTAAACGGCATCTCGGCCATGGGCGTTTCGTCCCAGAGCATGGCTGCCTTTCGCTTGTTGGTCGGAGCGCTTATCTTGGCGCCGGTCCTGATGTTTATGGGCTGCCGTCCGGGTGAGGGGTCTACCGTGGCTCAGGGTCCGCTGGCCCTGTTCAAGGCAAGCCCTAAAGAGCTTGTTCCTTGTGCGCTTGTTGGCATCGTCGGTTTGGCCGCCGCTAACACCTGCTATTACGAGTGCATGGGCGAGGTGGGCATGTCCACGGCCTCGGTGCTGCTCTACACCTCGCCGGTGTTTGGCGTCATGCTCGGCCGCGTGCTTTATCGCGAGGACGTGACCCCCAACAAGCTCGTTGCCATTGTCTTTAACATCGTAGGCTGCGTGCTTGCAGTGACCAATGGCGACCTTTCCGGTTTTCATTTTTCGGTTTGGGGCGTCACGTCGGGCGTGATTGCAGGCCTTTGTGGTGCGTCGCTCGCGGTGTTTAGCCGAATAGCAACCAAGACGGTCCACCCGCTGGCTGTCACGTTTTGGGGCTTTGTTTTTGGCGGTGCGGTTATGGCAGCTATCGCGGCTCCGTGGCCGGATGTCGCCGCGGCAATGTCGCCACAGCTGCTGCTGCTGTTCCTTGGCTTTGGACTCATCCCCACAGCCGTTGCTTACATCTTATATATGCAGGGTCTGTCCATGGG